>JAISFY010000030.1 GCA_031263345.1 Holosporales bacterium
GTCTCCCTTTGGCTCATCTGCATGACTTTCCGCGATCTCCGAATCAACGACAATAGAACCTTCTTCTTCTTTCGAGTCGAGTAGGATAGCCTCTTCTTCGTCTATATTAACAATCTTGATATCAAGATCAGACAAATATGTCACAATTGTAGACGTCTTTTCGGAATCATAGTTAGCAGTTGGGAGCATCTCGTTTAGCTCCTCGTAGGTCAGATATCCCCTACTCCTGCCAATCTTAACTAATGCCAGAACGTTCGGATCTTCAGCAATAAACTGCTCATCCACGCCCATTAAATCATCGCTTATCTTATCATTAGTCGTCATAAGCTCCCTATCCCCCGGATCATGTATCAGATTTTTTGTACAGAGAGTCCATCTTAATTGCTTTCAACCTTTCCCAATTCTCAAAACTTAATCCGTCATCACATTCCTTTTTTGCAACGGCAACATCCTCTTGCTGAATTTTCCCGATAAATCCAATTTTAAAAACTTCATTCCAAAACGAAAGAATTTCACTATTACTCATTGCCGTGACGTTACAACTCCGACGACACATAGAACTTATAATTTCGACAACATCCTCAAAACCCGAAAAATCTGGTGGCTCATCTTCAGGCGAATTTAAAATAATCTCCTTGATCTTCTCGAACCTACGGTCGGAAAAACTCACCATCGACAAGCTTTCAGCCACAAACGAAACTACAGAAGGCTGCATTATGACAGGGTACAACAATATCGCCTCTTTTAACAACACTTTTTCGTATCTATCAATGCGAAGTAGAGCCTGGTTTGTCGATATAGCTAGTTTTTTGTCTTTTTTCGGTTTACGTAATATTATGAATAATCTGTTTTTTATTTCATACTTATAAAGCCGCTTAATTTCAGGATCTTGAATACTATCTATCATCATGTTGATGTTTTTATTCCATTGCGCAATATTTTCAGGAGTTTTGCTCGTTATTTCATCGTATAACCGTCTGCAGTACTCCCAGAAAAAATCGATCAAAGGAATTGCGTCGGCTAATGATGATTGCATTTCATCAACATGCCCGGCATTTAGGAGTGAATCAGGATCGACACCGTTTGGTAATATACAAAATCGCAGGCTTTTGCCGGGTTGCAGGTATTGCATAGCGATGAGCATTAACCGAATCGTCGCCCTATATCCAGCATCATCTCCATCCATACATACGATCGGCTCATTTGAATATCGCCACACTTTGGCGAGATGTTCTGGAGAAAAAGCCGTTCCCATCACCGCAACTGCCGTATCGAATCCGAATTTATGCATCATGACGACGTCTATATATCCTTCAACTATTATAATCCGTTTTTTTTCGGAAGCATTTTTGGAAGCAATATTGTATCCATATAGAGTTTTCCTTTTCTGAAATAGATCCGTTTCAGGTGAATTCAAGTACTTCGGATTAACGTTTTCGGAAATACTACGTCCTCCAAAAGCTATCGGCCACCCGTTTTTATCGATAACGGGAAACATAATACGGTCAATAAAGCGTGGATACACTCTCGTTCCATCGTCGTTCGTTTGTATAAAGAGACCAGAGGCAGCTATATCAGAATCAGAAAATCCGTATTGCTTAAAGTAATCAAAAGAAAATTGCTGCTTAAATCCAGAATATCCAACAGAAAATCGTTCGATAAGATCTCGATTAATCCCCCTATCCTCGCAGTATTTCAGCGCCCTTTTATTGTTCAGCAGGTTACATTTAAAGTACTCAACTGTTTTTTGCAGAAATTTCTTTCGATTTTCGAAATCTGGACAGTGCTCTATTTTTTCTGGCAATTTAACGCCAGCCATCTCTGCCAATTTTTCCAGAGCCTGGCGAAACTGTATCCCATCTTTCCTAATCACATAATCGATGATATCTCCGGCTGCTCCACACCCGAAACAATAAAAGGTTCCCTTCTCGTCATTCACGAAAAAGGATCCAGTTTTTTCAAGGTGAAAAGGACACTGTCCGACAAATTCTCGGCCCTTTTTCTGCAAGACTACACCAATCCCAACTACTCTGGATAATGGAAGCTTGCTTTTTATCGCGATTATTGCGATATTTAGATCTGTCCTGCTCATATTGCTGTATGTTACAATATTCGTACCATGAATAACGAGTACGTTTTTACGCATCTGACCGTAATCATTTTGGTTGCCGCCATTTCGGGAGTATTACTCGCACGGCTAAATCAACCAGTAATGATCGGCTATATCTTGGCGGGCGTAATGTTCGGGCCGAGCGGTTTTAGTTTTATCTCATCGCAAGATCAGATTCATTTTTATTCCGAGCTAGGAATATTGCTACTACTATTCGTCATCGGTATGGAACTAAACGTAAAATCGTTTCTCAAGATGTGGAAAATTCCGACATTATTCACGATCATCCAGGTGGTAACGAACGTTGCTCTGGCCCTATTGTTTGCTTTCATCTTCGAATGGCCAATTTACGTTTCTTTATTAGTAGCGTTCATTAGTTCTCTTTCGTCGACGGCAGCTATCGTTAAGGTCTTGGAGCACATCGGGGAACTTCGAACTGATGTCGGACACATCTCGATCGGGATTCTCGTAGCGCAAGATATCGTAATCGTGCCTATGATGCTTATTATGAGAGAATGTAAAAATGCACTCAATATTACGATAGTTTTTGATTTACTTGTGGCCATCGGCCTCGTCGTACTCCTTATCAAATATCTCGGACGAAAGGAAAAAATTATAGTACCGTCTCTGAGGTTTCTTTCGAATGCAGAATTGACGCCCGTTGTAACCCTTGGACTCTGCTTTGCTGCCGCCTCAATTGTCGTATTGTTCGGATTATCAGAGGCGTATGGAGCATTCTTGGCTGGCCTCTTCATAGGAAATACACAAGAACGTCAAAATGTCTTAAACAGTGTTAAGCCTATCCAAAACGTATTACTTATGGCATTTTTCCTATCCATCGGATTAATGTTTGATCTGCATTTTCTTGCTGAAAATTGGTACATAGTAATTTTAACACTCATTGGAGTCACAGCCTGGAAAATCTTTTCGAACAGCATCCTTCTAAGGGCCTTTTCTATAGAAATGGCTAAATCGGTTTCAATCGGTATCATCCTGGCGCAGCTCGGTGAATTCTCTCTTCTCCTTGCCAATGTTGCTACCCAGTCTCAAACGATTGATGGATTCGGCCAAAAATTAATTATATGCGTTACGGCCCTATCGCTATCTATGAGCTCCGTATTTATCTCACTATCAACAAAAACAAAGAATCTTTCGTTTTTAGGAGATAATTCATTGTCTTCAATTATGAAAATTTTATTCTCTAGAGGATTTTCTGAAGAAGTAAAAACATTAACGATTAAAAGTATAAGACTCAAATCAGAAAAGTAATATTTTTTAGTGCCGCGATGGCGTCAATTGTAGATCCACCAATCCTTGAGGCTTGAGTCGCAACGCCCTCTTTGATCGATTCCGTAAAACCCCAGTATGGTGTAAGCCGCAGGTAATTGTACCACTTATCAGTATATGGTCCAAACGCCCCAAGTGGTCGCCATGGCTTAAATAGACCGTCATAATGGAATATCAGTATACCGTGATAATGAGACAATCTTTTGTGTACAGATTGTAACGCAATAACGGCCAGATTTTTACTGTCCTCATTAGTTTTACTCACTATATCCGTTATATCATCCAGATATTTATGATACGTTTGAAAATTGAACTCTGGAGGTAAGATTATCCGGTGTTTTGCTGTCACGGCGGCTAAAACCTCCTGCTCAACACAAATTGTGTGCCCTTGAAGTTCTATCGTCTTTTGCAAAAGCCTGGGCAGTAAATTATCTTGATACATTTTCTGACAATTGAACAGTAACACACCACAATTAAGCGAAGCGTGTGTACGAAGAATACCCAATGCTGCCTGGGCTGTTACGATCGTGATTTCCTCAACTCCAGCTATATAATTAGTTCCAAGATCGATATCCCATAGCTCACTTATATCCCCATCGACAATAGTATCTCCATCCAACCATATTGCCTTTTTTATCCTACGTTTATATGAATCGGTTGGGATCCAATACTTAGCAAATACTCCTGGCAGCCAGTGATTGCAAATTTTTAATCTCTTATTTTCTTCAAAAGGAATGAATTCTATACTACACCCTTTTCCAATACAGAATGACTGTAAAAAATCCTTAGATTTAGAATACATACCAAAATCGTATAAGTGTATATTGATATTATTTCCATCATGATTTTTTAAGATAGAAGCTATCGTTACAGTTGTCGGTTTAACATAATTCTGATCAGATCCCATAAAAATATGGATATCATCTTCAGCATTTACGTAACCAGAAAAGAACATCAATAAGATGAAAATTGTCACTCGATGAAAATTAATACTATGTGTAATCATACCAACTAATACCTGCAGCTTATAACAAGCTATATGAATTTAAATGTAAAGATCAAATATTAATATTTCGTGAATACTTTTAAAATATATTGGCAGATATTACAGTATATCGATAGAATAGAGTGGCTTCACTAGCCCATTCAGCTCCCCTTTTCATGCCTCCAAGACACGTATCAGGCTTTTATTCGAGGATTTACGGAAATGTGAAGTTCCTTTAGTTGCTGTAAACTTACCTCCGCGGGAGCATTCATCATCAAAACCTGAGCATTCTGGTTAAATGGAAATGCTATTACTTCCCGGATATTCGATGCATTCGAAAGGAGCATCACTATACGATCGATGCCAGGGGCACAACCCCCGTGTGGCGGTGCCCCGTATTTAAATGCCTTAATCATTGCTCCGAATTTATTATCGACATGCTCCCTCTCATAACCAGCAATCTCGAAGGCCTTATACATAACCTCTGGAATATGATTCCTAATGGCTCCACTCGAGAGCTCGATTCCGTTGCAAACTATATCATATTGAAACGCCTTAATATCCAACGGATTCTGACTTAAGAGCGCCTCCATCCCTCCCTGAGGCATTGAAAATGGATTATGAGAAAAAATTATTTTCTTAAGATCGGAAGCGTATTCATACATCGGGAAATCGACAATCCAACAGAAGCGATACGCCTGTTCTTCGATAAGGTTTAGGGCCGCCCCCAAATATCCTCTGATAGTACTCGAAATCTTTTCTGCATCCCTTGAACAGACGAAAAACACACTATCTCCAGCCTTCATTTTATTAATCTTCGCTATTTCGGAAAGTTCATACGAAGTTAAAAATTTCGCGATAGGCCCTTTAAATTCGGAAGCAGAAATCATCGAAATATATCCGAGCCCGGGAAGGCCTATCTCTTTCGCCCAGTCATTTGCTCTGTCAAAAAACCTCCTGGGTTCATTAGAACAATCGGGGATATTAATACTGCGAACGATGGAACCATCCTCAGAAATGGCTCCAGCAAAAGCCGCAAAACCAGACTGCGCAAAAATAGCAGTTACATCCTCTATAATTAGTGGATTTCTTAGGTCTGGCTTATCCGTACCGTAATGTAACATCGCATCGGCATGAGTTATTCGAGGAAATGGATAATTCGTAATCGAATATCCATCCTTAGCGTATGCATCGAAAACTCCATACAATACCGGCTCAATAGCAGCAAAAACATCATTCTGCGAAGCAAAACTCATTTCAAAATCGAGCTGATAAAATTCTCCAGGAGAACGATCGGCCCGAGCATCTTCATCCCGAAAGCACGGAGCGATTTGGAAATACCTATCGAAACCGGCCACCATTAGTAGCTGCTTAAACTGCTGCGGAGCCTGAGGTAGAGCGTAGAATTTGCCCGGATGAACCCTGCTCGGGACGAGGTAGTCCCTGGCCCCCTCTGGAGAGGAAGATGTCAAAATTGGGGTTTGAATCTCGAGGAAACCGGATTCGATCATTCGTTGCCTCATAAATGATATTATATTGGATCGCAGAACGATGTTATCATGAATGGCTCGGCATCGAAGATCGAGGTATCGGTAGGTTAATCTCGTTTCTTCTGGAAACTCGTTCTCGACATTAATTTGAAGGGGTAATGAGCGCTCTGGCTCGGAAAGAACATCTATTTCGTCGATGTATACCTCGATTCGACCAGAATCCATGCGTGTATTAATGGTCTCACTGGAACGTTCGACAACCCTACCAACAATAGTTACGATCGATTCATCTTTAAGCTTTTCGGCAATTTCGAAAGATGGATCGGTTTGCTGGAGTACGCACTGGGTAATGCCATAATGATCCCTGAGGTCTATAAACAGCAGGCCTCCATGATCCCTGATTCGGTGAACAAATCCTGAGAGTTTGACTTTATTCCCGGTATGATTCAGACGCAACTCACCGCATGTATGGGTTCGGAATGTCGTCCTGCTCCGCGAGGTCATAACACACAATTTTTAAAAAAGAGATAATCATTATGTTACTATAACATATCTCTGAACGGAAACTTGTAATCTAAAAAACTTGTCTCTTTACCTGGATTGGGAATGTTGAAAAATCCTTGAGTTTCGGGTAACAAACGATATCAAGGAAGATGATTTGTGCATCTCGATCAACTCTGATATCATTGATCTCCACGGCCTTCAATCTCGATTCATAATACAGGATAGCCTCTCGACAGGTAGCTCCAAACGTCTCGAGATCTTCTGAAGAGATATTAACCGACGGAAGATCTTTCGTTCCATACGAAAAGGGCGAATCTTTTATAAGGCTGGTAAAGCCCAATCGACTCGATAAAATATTTCCGATTTCGGAAACTACCGATCGTATAAAATCGCTTTTTGAGTTAAAGTACACAGAACGCTCAGTGAATTTCTCCAGTAACGGTCTATCGATCCTCATACTATCCAATCCATTCCTTCAGTCTTCGTAAGAATTCTGAAGATTTCGGATGATTCGTTTGTTCATCCTTCTCTCCATCAAACTTTTCAAGGATTTCTCTCTGGCGCTTGGATAACGAAACCGGAGTCTCCAGAATAACCTCAACAAAAAAATCACCTCTCTTCGACGAACTTAAGACGGGCATTCCCTTTCCCTTCA
>JAISFY010000003.1 GCA_031263345.1 Holosporales bacterium
CTCTTTGCAAATATTAAAGGTTTTGTTGGTCGGCACTCTGAGAGGTTGAGTGTCTGGCTATCGGGTACTAACAAGGAAGTGTTCTCCGATCTTGGAAATGAGGTGACATTTTTCCGAATTCATGAAGGGAACGTTGAAGAAGGATAGAGAAAAGAAGGATAAATAATAGCTCATGGATAGAAAATATACTGCTGATTCTATAAAGGTATTGAAAGGACTGGATGCCGTCCGGAAACGACCGGGTATGTATATCGGCGATACGGATGATGGAACCGGACTCCATCATTTGGTATATGAAGTCGTTGATAACTCAATCGATGAAGCCCTCGCCGGTTTTTGCAACAAGATAACGGTTACCGTCGAGGAGGATGGATTCGTTTCGGTTATGGATAACGGACGTGGTATCCCGGTAGATTTACATAAAGAAATGGGGGTATCAGCCGCAGAAGTCATTATGACTCAACTTCATGCTGGAGGAAAATTTGATCAGAATTCTTACAAGATATCAGGAGGGCTCCATGGGGTCGGAGTATCGGTCGTTAACGCCCTCTCAGATATTTTAGAATTATTCATTTGGAAAGATTACAAAAAACACTTCTTGTTGTTTAAAAAGGGAATCCCGGAAGCTCCGATTACGATAATCGGTGAGGATGAAAAAGTTCAATCGGGAACGATGGTGCGGTTTAAGCCGGATCCGGAGATTTTTAAGATTACTAAATTTGATAGATCGGTTATTGAGGGGAGAATTCGAGAGCTTGCCTTTCTAAATTCCGGAGTTAGGATCAAAATTATTGATGAACGTCCCGGATCTCCGTATTCGAATGAGTTATACTACGAAGGCGGCTTGTCTGCTTTCGTTGAATACCTAGATAGTGGAAAGAATGTTTTACATCAAAAGATAATCACGGCCGATAGTGCTGATGAAAAGTCCGGTATCGGCATTCAGATGGCGATGGAATGGACAGACAGCTATCACGAAAACATTTTATGCTTTACGAACAATATACCTCAAGTAGATGGCGGCACGCATCTTGCCGGATTCAAGGCAGCCTTAACGAGGGTTGCCACAAATTATATCGCCAATAATCAAGTAAAATCCGCTGGGAAAAAGGATCTGAAGGGATCGATTACTGGAGATGATATCAGAGAGGGGTTGACCTGCGTCCTGTCCGTTAAAGTTCCCGATCCAAAATTTTCATCACAGACAAAGGATAAACTGGTTTCATCAGAGGTTAGACCTGTAGTTGAGGCCGTCATTTCTGAATCGATTAGTAATTGGTTTGAAGAAAATCCGGCGATGGTTTCCGGGATTTTAGAAAAAATTTTTGAGGCGGTTGCAGCGAGGGAAGCTGCCCGCAAGGCCAGAGAGCTAACTCGCCGGAAAGGAGCGCTCGATATTGCTTCTCTGCCGGGGAAACTGGCCGACTGTTCGGAAAAGGATCCGGCATTGAGTGAAGTTTTTATTGTGGAGGGGGAGTCGGCTGGTGGATCAGCTAAGATGGGACGTGACCGGAAAACTCAGGCCATCTTGGCTCTTCGAGGAAAAATTCTCAATGTTGAAAAGGCTCGATTTGATAGAATGTTATCTTCCGAAACGATTGGAACCCTTATAACGGCAATCGGAACTGGAATTGGGAAAGATGATTTCGATATCAAAAAGGCACGGTATCACAAGGTGATTATAATGACCGACGCGGATGTCGATGGGAGTCATATTCGTACTCTTCTACTGACTTTCTTCTATCGACATATGAAACCGATTATAGATAATGGATATCTCTATATCGCGCAGCCACCATTATACAAAGTTAAACGCGGAAGTTCAGTTGTTTATATCAAAGATGAATCAGAATTTGAAGCGTATCTTTTGGATGAATTTATAAAGGATGCAAAGTTGTCCTTCGCAAATGGCGAAGTGATCGGCGGGCAAGATCTAAAGCACCTCACCGAGATCTGTATCAATGTTAGATACTCCATAGCTGCTCTAGAGCATTATATTAACAACACATCCATTATCGAAAAATTATTCCTGAGCGGATGCTTTGCCGAAAAAACCGATGAGAATGTAAAGGTTCTAAATACATTATTGAAACAGATAAACAACGAGGAGTACAGCTACGAAGCACACATCGTAAACGATGTTTTAGAAATTTTGGTAAATTCGTTTGGAGTTACCCAAATCGTAACGGTAGCAGCCTCGATGAGCAATCTACCTGAAGCTCGCTCCATCGGACGTCTACGAGAAAGGTTGTACGATGTATTTCGCCTTCCAGCAACCATCATTTTAGGTAATAGAATGGTGGCAGAGCCTATTGATGGCCCAATATCGCTAGCAATGAGGGCTCTCGAGTATGGCAAAAAAGGCCTTACCGTTAACCGTTACAAAGGCCTCGGGGAAATGAATGCCGATCAACTTTGGGAGACTACTCTCGATCCGGCTTCGAGAACCTTGCTGCAGGTTAAAATGACTCAAGCTGAGGAGGCAGATAAGATTTTTTCGATTTTAATGGGAGATCTTGTTGAACCAAGACGTGAGTTTATAGAGTATAATGCTGACAAAGTTGAGAATTTAGATATTTAAAAGATATTCTTTACGTATATTTGTTCGTGATTTTTGAGGAGTATTATCGCATTTTTTGTACCTTAATTATGTGTTACCTCACTGACATTTTATCATTCTCAGTTCTTATTGCTGAGTACAACCGTTTATGGTATTATTATCTCGTTGCTCTCGTTTTGAGTTTTGGAGTAACTATGGTGATAAATGGATCACGGAATAGTCTTTATGGACCAGGGGGCGGTACCCTGCGCCTCTACCATTCTTCATTTTTTATGGGGGCGAAATAGGTTCGACATATTGCAGTAAAGGCGATTTTTTCACTCGGTATGGTACCACCGTTATCGGACTATTTTATAATAAATGCCAATTTATCTAACGGCAGATGTTTCAGGATTCGCAACCGCAACAATCGGCGGCGGGTTTCTCGGGGCAAAAAGACAGCTTAAATTACCTGTATAGGTTTTAAGTAACTTTTTCCTTGTCCGTTTTTTCTTTTACGAATGACGGTAGAAACAGCGGTACGGGGGAAACCGAGCAACAGAATTCCCCCTCTTGTATCAAGCCTAGGGGGTTTTTTAGTTTATGACCAAAAAAATTATTTATAGTGACTTGTTGAAGAAGGCCTCGACGTCGGTCATGAAGGATGTCCTTCGACACGTCGCGATTAATGGTCTGTACAAAAATCAACACCTGTACATTACCTTCGCTGTAAATCACCCTGGAGTAAAATTAGCTACCGCCCTGAAGGATGACGACGAAATAACCATCGTTTTGCAGTATGAATTTTGGGATCTCAGGGTAGATGATTATGGTTTTTCCGTTTGTCTGGCCTTCGATCTATCGGATGAAACCGTTTATATTCCCTTTTCATCAATTATAATTTTCAGCGATCCCTCTGAAGATTTTTGTCTCGAATTTGCCCCAGACTATGCGGACACTCCGCCAAAGCGACCAGAAAAATCCAAAAAAACCGAAGGTAATGTTATATCTATAGAATCGATTCGGAATAATGTCACGTAACCTACATGAATTACTAAGGACAAAGCTAGGAGACGACGAGTTCATTGAGGCCATTGAGGAAGAGGGCGGGAGCCTGTATCTTCACGTTAGACCTAGTTCACTCTTAAAATGTGTATCGATTTTACAGCTAGATCGAATTCTGATGTTTTCCTCTCTCGTCGACTGTTTTGCTGTAAATCCTCCAAAACACTTTTCTGGAGAAAATGGTGATATCTCAATATATTACCAACTCGTAAGCTACCTCCTCGGGAAACACCTGTTTATCATAACAGACATTCCCGATCGGAAAAATGCCCAAAGCCTTACGGGTGTTTTCTGGAATAGCGATTGGTATGAGCGAGAAATATTTGAGGCCTTCGGAGTATCATTCGATGATCATCCGAATATGAATCCCATTTTTAGAACGTAGTCTATGATGATAAAGATATAGCTGGCCAAAAGGAAACTATCCAACCGGTCACACATTCCTCCGTGCCCGGGGATTATACTTCCCGTGTCTTTTACCATTAAAATTCTCTTAATCTTCGATTCGAGGAGATCTCCGAGGATACCCGCAATCGTAATCAGGATAGAAATGATTATATTCGTAGTGTTAATCCCGCCGAATTGGTCGCAAAAGAAACAAAGGTATAGCATCGATGCTGAGAGAGCTCCGGTCGCCCCTATGATAACCCCCGACCACGTCTTATTTGGACTAATCTTTGGGGCAAGTTTTGGCCCCTCTAGTATTTTACCACCAAAAAATGCGAATATATCGCAGGTGCAGACGATCGTGAGAACCCAAAGGCCCAATCGTATCATCGCTTTCTGGTGATAAATTGCTGCCCATAGCCAAAATAGCATTGGAAGCGTTACATATATGATTCCCCCAACAAATAGTATCGTTTTGCCTTTGTTGCGATTAATCTTACACCACTCTCTAAGGAGGCTTAGGAGGCATACCGAGATCTCTAGATACAGCCAAAATCCACCATCGATTATTATCCAAATCGTTAAGGCACCCGTAATTACAGCACTTATCATTCTCAGAGGCAAACTATTTTCCATAATTCCTCTTTATGGAAGCGAAATTAGCGATAATCTTTTTCAATTCGGTTTCCCCAAAATCTGGCCATAACGTTTCTGTAAAATACAATTCACTATAATATGATTGCCACAACAAAAAATTACTAAGTCGTTGGTGTCCACCAGTCCGAATAATAATCTGCGGATCGGGAATCCCTGCCGTATCCAGGCAATTCGATACGTTTTCTTCATTAAATTTTAACCCAAGGGCAGATACTTTCTTGACGGCTCTAATAATTTCATCACGTCCACCATAACTAATCGCGAGACACACTGTTATTCCAGTATTATTCTTCGTTTCTTCTTCATATTTCGTTAGAATTCCTAACATTTTTTGGTCGAGTCTCGTCTTATCACCAATGACCATAATCTTCGGTTTAATATCTAAAGTAGATCGAATTGCATCATCGTTTTTTAGAAATCTCACCGCGAGAGACATGAAATCGGAAACCCATCTCACCGATCGTCCCCAGTTTTCTGAAGAGAATGCGTAGAAGGTTGTATACTTTAATCCGTAATCGTTGGCAAATAAAATTATGGATGACATATTTCGCATTCCTGCTTCATATCCTTCCATCACATCCTTGCCCCTTCTCACCGCCCACGTCGAATTACCATCCATTATAAAGGCAATATGCTTAAGTGAGTTACTGACTTCGTTTCTTCTGCTGAAGGTTGACATACGATATAATCTTCTGGACCCCACTGATGGACTGAATTTTCGACAATACCAATTTTAACTCATCTTTGGATCTAGCGATCCCGAGAAGATGTACTACTCCATTCATCGTCTTTATCTTGTAGTTTACGGATTTGATGTTGGAGTCACAGAGGAGGGATGTTCGACAGGATGACGTGATGAGCCCGTCCTTCATCGCCTGAGATGCAGAAATTTCTTCCCCAAACACGAGACAATTATCTACGACGACGACTCCATCCGTTGCCCATGCCTCCTTTTCGGCGATATTCACCCAATCCGGGTTATGCACATTCCCCGTTAGAAGAACGTTCCCATGATCAGATATGACGGATACATCGCTGTGTAATTGTGCACTAATCCCATATAACCTCTTCTTTATTTCCGCTTCTATTTTGGTATCTTTTATTGAATCTCCGACCCTTTTGTCTCTAACCGCTATATACCCACCGGTCGTTACGCCAGTCCCAATGATGATCGGAACGCACCCAGTTATGACAATAGAAATACTAGCAGGTAATAAAATCCGCAACAGAAAACGCATTCTCTATATGTTCACAGCGTCCAACAGAGTCTAAACATAACACGTCAACTCTATAATTATCAAACGATTCAGCGATTTCAGACGCTATATACATCAAGGAATTCGATATTCTAGCACGTTGTTTCATCGAAATACAATCCCTAGCGAGATCGAGTGATTTGCGTTGCTTAACTTCAACGGCAACTAAATCACCCCCCTTTCTTGCTAGGATATCTATCTCACCATAAGTAGTTCTGACTCTCTTTCCTAATATACTATAACCGTCCAACTTTAACTTTTTTTCAGCACATAACTCTGCCGAAATTCCTTTTTCATAATTTTCGATTGAGTTCCAGTTTTCGCACACACGAAATCGCTCGTTCGATCCTTTAGATTTAATTCTAGAACGGCATGTACTATTGGCAAAATTTGATAAACTGCCGGTACTGTAATTAATATCAAGCGCAATGGCTGCAGACACAATCTTATCCTAAGTACTCCATCTCTTACTATTATATCATACTTTATACTTCATATTTCTCTCTCAATATTTTAGCAGCTCGAGATATTACTTTTTCCGGGAATCCGGCCAAGGCGGCGACGTTGAGTCCGTAGGATTTACTAGCAAATCCCTCTTCAATCTGATGAAGGAATATAATTTGATTATTCCAAGACGATACCTTTACTGTCAAAAACTTAACGTTTGCGACACATTCTTTGATGTCTATTAGTTCATGGTAATGGGTTGCAAATATTGTCCGCGCTTTTATTTCGTTAGCGATTTCTTCAACGACTGCACGTGCGATCGCGAGCCCATCATATGTCGAGGTTCCACGGCCTATTTCATCCAGTATCACGAATGATTTATCGGTTGCTTGACGTAGGATAATGGCCGTTTCCAGCATTTCGACCATAAATGTTGATTTCCCAGAGGAAATATCATCCGATGCGCCAACCCTGCTGAAAACTCGATCAACTATGCCAATTTTCGCAAATTCGGCCGGAACGAATGAGCCTATTTGGGCCATAATGGTAATGATCGCATTCTGGCGTAGAAAGGTACTTTTGCCGCCCATATTAGGCCCCGTTAGGATCGCCAATTCCTGATCAGCCGGCAATTCACAGTCATTCGGAACAAATTTTGCCCCACCGCTTCGTAGGCTATTTTCGACGACAGGGTGACGTCCATTTCGTATACAAAAAGACTTATCATTTGTTAAAAGCGGTCTCGTATATTGATTTTCGAGAGCGAGATGAGCGAGAGATGTTACGACATCAAGAAATGAAATGCTGTCCGATACATGGCGAATCGTTTCCGCGAAAAAGATTACCTTCGCAACCATTTCTTCGAAAAGCTCTAATTCACGGCGTTTTGCGCTTGATTCAGCCGAATATATTTTCGCAGCGATATCCGTCAATTCTTTTGTTGTATACCGAATACAAGATCCCAATGTCTGTCGATGTATGAAGGCATAAGGGACTTTCGAGATATGGCTTGGAGAAATCTCGATAAAATACCCTATTGCACCATTATTCTTTACTCGGAGGGTATGAATCCCCGTTTCTTCAATATAGACTTTTTGCATCTTCTGAATGATGTATTCTCCGTTGTCGATGAGATTTAGATAATCAT
>JAISFY010000006.1 GCA_031263345.1 Holosporales bacterium
TTGGTGAGTTTTATGCCTCCGAAACCGATCGTAATAATAGGGTTGATGGGGTGTGGAAAAACCAGCATCGGGAAAAGACTAGCAAAGAGGTTTGATCTACCGTTTTGCGATTCAGATCAGGAAGTTGAGACTGCGGCAGGTTGTTCCATAGGTGATATCGATTCGGTCTTTGGAGAGGGAGCACTACAGAGCGGAGAATATCGTGTTCTTTTAAGAATTCTCGGGCAATCTGTTCAAGTAATTGCTACCGGTTGTCTGTCATTTACTTACGATGAAACCAAAGCTCTGCTAAAGGAGAAAGCGATTTCTGTATGGCTCAAGGCTGATTTACAAACTCTGCTTCTTCGGGTAGTTGGAAGAAAAGATAGGCCACTCCTGGAAGTTGGCAGGGAAGAGGAAATTTTAACTGGGTTAATTGATAAGTATTATCCGATTTTTGCAGAATCTGATGTTTGCGTTCAGACATATGATGAACCGGCGAATATTACGGTCGATAGGGTAATTATCGCTATGAGTGAATTTATCCAAAAAAGCTATCCAGATTATCACGTTTTAAAGTCAGTTTGAGGCACCTTTTAAGCGGTAATGTCGGTCGGAGAAATCGAGAAGTTAGTAAATTGCATCAGTCGGTTGCCGGGGATGGGGTTTAGGTCTGCGATGCGGACGGTCGTCCATCTATTGAAGCGTAAGCATACCGTGATGAACCATCTTATTAAATCTCTTACGGATGTGTTTGAAAATGTGAAAGAATGTGGAATATGTGGGAATATAGATGTAAAATCTACTTGCTTCATATGTCTCGATAAAAAGCGAGATTTTTCTACACTGTGTGTTGTATCGGATATCTCGGATCTATGGGCTATCGAACGTACTGGGTTCTATAGGGGGAGGTATCATGTTCTCGGCGGAAAGCTTTCTGCGATCGATGGGGTACGTCCTGAAGATTTGAATATAACTCGATTATACCGGCGAGTATGCGAGTCGGAGGATTCCGATGACGAAGCGATTCGAGAGGTAATTATAGCAATGAGTGCCGATTTAGATGGTCAGACTACGATGTTTTTTGTAAAGGATAAGCTAAAGGAACTGAGCGTGAAGATTACAACTCTTTCCCATGGAGTCCCAATCGGAAGTGATTTGGAAGGACTCGACGATGGTACTCTCATTGCAGCTTTTAAACATCGACATAGTTTTTAGATGAAATTTCTTGATGAGGCGAAAATATATATCAAGGCTGGTGATGGTGGAAACGGATGTTTAAGCTTCCGACATGCCAAATTTGTTGAATTTGGTGGGCCAGATGGAGGATCCGGAGGAAGCGGAGGATCGGTATATGCCGTAGCCATTCCGAATAATAATACTCTCATTGATTATAGATATCAACAGCATTTCAAAGCCAAGAGGGGAGAAAATGGTGCTGGGCAGAACAAAACTGGAAAAAAGGCGGAGGATATTATTCTGAGAGTGCCCGTCGGTACTCAAATTCTTGATGAAGATAAATCTGCTGAAATTGCTGATTTGACCGAAGTTGGGCAGAAAATCCTACTTGCTCGAGGAGGTCGTGGAGGGCTTGGGAATATAGCCTTCAAATCGTCTACGAACAGAACCCCTCGTCAGACGACTCCAGGAGAGCTTGGGCAGGAGAGGTGGATCTGGTTGAGATTGAAGATGATTGCCGATGTCGGCCTTGTTGGCTTTCCAAATGCGGGAAAGTCTTCACTTATATCGGTTGTAACGAACTCGAAGTCCAAAGTAGGAGATTATCCATTCTCAACGACCACTCCTCAACTGGGGGTTATAAAGCTCGAGGATAATGAGATCATAGTCGCGGACATCCCTGGCCTTATCGAATCGGCCCATGTCGGCAAGGGGTTGGGAGATAAGTTTTTAGCTCATATCGAACGCTGCCAGGTGATTTTGCATATCATTGCCGCAGATGTTGAGTCTCCAGTCGAATCATATACTGTGATTCGAAGGGAACTCGAGTTGTATGGACATAATCTAGATAAAAAACCGGAGGTTATTGCTCTAAATAAGGCCGATCTAATCGATAGCGATGCAGCTCTGAAAATTCGGAGCGAACTAGGGAAAATAACTGATAATCCAGTTTTCGTGATTTCGCTTGTTACTAATACTGGCGTAATGGGCTTGATCGACTGCATCACGAAATCGGTCGTTAAACCGGCCACTTGGTAGAGATGCTCCCGAAAATCAGGGGAGAATACGTTTTCAATTGTAAAATGGAAAGCGTGTCCTTTATTGGAACTGGCGGAGTTTGTGATGTTGTATTTTATCCTAAGGATGAAGAAGATTTAGTTCATTTCTTACAGAACAAGCCCCCTGATTTACCGGCCTTATGTCTCGGGAATTTATCGAATACCATCATTTCAGATGGGGGATTTCGCGGCTGTATCATTATACTGACTAGGTTTATGAATGATATCGAATTTAATGAGAATTACGTACGCTCTGAGGCTGGGGCAATGTTGAACTCGGTCATTGCGAAGTGTATCGAAAACGAACTCTCGTGCTGTGAGAGGCTTTTTCTTATACCGGGCACGATCGGTGGAGCGGTCGCAATGAATGCTGGCGTACCCGATTTCGAAATCTCAGATGTTTTAATCGAGATTTCTTGTATTAGTCATAAAGGCCAGAAATTTTCATTAAAACGTTCGGAAATTGATATGCAATACAGGAGTGGAAATATTCCAGAAAATCTAATTATTACGTCGGCAACGTTTGAGGCATCGAGAAGGGCCGTACCAGCCCTGAATTCCATCATAGATGAGATTGCAAAAAAAAGGATATCATCTCAACCGCTTGGTCAGAGGACTCTTGGTAGTACTTTTAAAAATCCGCCTGGACATAAGGCTTGGCAATTAATAAGGGAGGCCGGGTGTTCCAATTTAAAAATTGGACAAGCTTCCGTTTGCAATCTTCATGCAAATTTTTTAACTAATACTGGAGATGCTACTTCCGAAGATTTTATAAGATTAATTCGATTAATAAAAAAGAAAGTATTTGAAAAGAGCGGAATATATCTGGAAGAAGAAATAATCTTTGTCGGAGAAATCGAAACAAAATGATTACAAAATCCTTTTCTGGGAAAGATTGGATTTTATTACGGAACGACTATGAGCGTATTAAAGAAATCTCTCAGGAGACAGGAATAAGTAGTTTGATCGCGCATATCTTAATGAATCGCGGATTTAACGAGATTGATACAATTAAATCTTTACTTAATTGCAGTTTAAAATCCACGATTCCAGATCCGTCATCGTTTCTGGGTATGGACCTAGCAGTCGAGAGAGTATCTAAGGCTATTCTCGATCGAGAAAATATAATGGTATTCGGTGATTATGACGTTGACGGTATAACGTCTACCTTCCTTGTCGTTCGGTATCTCAAGCTCTTAGGAGTAACGGCTGAATTTCATATCCCAAATCGGTTTTCGGAAGGATATGGCATCAATTCGGAATCAATTCGACTTGCCAAAGAAAAACAGACAACCATTTTTATAGCGGTCGATTCTGGAACGAATGCTGTCGCCGAGATAGAGGATGCCCAACAATACGGAATTGATGTAGTAGTACTGGATCATCATGTTCAGACCGCGTCTCCTCTCCCAAGAGCCGTCGCGATCGTTAATCCTAACAGGCTAGATCAGGCAGAAATTGGAAATTCCCACATTAAACACTTATGCGCAGTCGGAATCATCTTTATTTTCCTTATGGCGTTACGTCGATATCTAAAAAATATCGGATTTCTTGATGATACAAACTCACCAGATATCCTGCAGTTAATCGACATCGTAGCTCTCGGGACACTTTGTGATGTTGTGGAGCTAAGGGGAATAAATAGGGCAATCGTAAAATGCTTCCTGAAACGCGGAGTGCGTTCGATTGGGATAAAGGCGCTCATGAGGGCGTTTGGTATTAAAAGTATCGAATCTCCGGAAGATTTATCATTCTTTATAGGCCCAGCGATAAATGCTGCCGGGAGGATAGGCAATCCTACGATCGCATTGCAATTATTGCTAGAGGAGGATGAAGACGAGGCCTACGAGATGGCCAAAAAACTGATGAACCTCAATGAAACTCGAAAGGCTATAGAAAAAGAAATGATAGCAGAAGCAGAGGCTGTGATATTAGCAATGAACCTAGAATCCAACAAAGGAATTTGTGTATACGGAAGAGGGTGGCATGAAGGAGTTATTGGGATAGTTGCCGGAAGAATCAAAGAAAAATATTACAAACCAGCATTCGCTATATCCTTCGATTCCGAAGGGAATGGGAAGGGGTCAGCACGGTCCGTGCCAGGGTTTCACATCGGAAATTTTTTTGAAATTGCTAAACGGGCTGGAGTCATTACTGATGGAGGAGGACATGCTCTTGCCGGCGGATTTTCTATTAATTACTCAAAAATATCTGCCCTCCAGGAATGTTTGAATAACAACATCGAGTATGATTTCATAAAACGATTACGAATTGACTGTGAAGTAAAATGCGGCTCCCGGTTATACTCGTTTGCAGATGAATTAAAAAATTTAGAGCCGTTTGGAAATGGATTGGAGAAACCGTTAGTTTGCTTAAAGGGAGTGAGAGTTAGGCATATGGTGAAGACTAAAAATGGGAATCACTTAATGATAACTTTTTCCAGCCTTCTGAGGGGGCATAATGTACGAGGGATTATATTTAATGTTTCGGCGAAAACGAACCTTCTTCGCATGTTAGAACAACATAAAATGGAATCATTAAATGTAGTCGGTTATATTGGGAGCAACAGGAAGTTTGGAATGAGTTTTATAGTAGAAGACGCTGCTATCAGTCTACCTGAAAATTAAAGAAAATCCACCGAAAAAAGTAAGATAGCTAGTGGGTGGGGTAGCTTAGGGAAAATCTCAAAAAAGAGGATAGTTTTCATACGTTTTTGATTGCGACCACAATTGCCTCGCATACTTTTTTTGCATCTCCTAGGATCATCATCGTGTTATTCTGATAGAATAGAGGGTTGTCGATTC
>JAISFY010000015.1 GCA_031263345.1 Holosporales bacterium
GTGGGAGTTCGAGTCTCCCCGGGGGCACCAAGTTTGCCTTTCTTTTTTTTTAATTTAGAATTGATACTATTATTAGTAAACGAGAAATCCCAGCTATCCACGTTTACCTGAAAAATGTAAAAAATGATACTGAATTTTTTAAATACAGAAAGAGAAAGACTACCATTATTCATGCCAGTTATTCTAAGTTTTGGCATAATAATTGGGGTATTTTTCCCATTTACTTCCTGGAAACTTGTATATTATTTTATCGGAGTTAGCCTCGTCTGTTGCAAAGTTTTATTTAAAAAATCTAGGTTCTGTGCTGGGGCATTTTTTTTATTCATCATCGGAATATATATCGCTCAGACTGGCGGAATTCTTAATACAAAACTTCTTGCCCAGAAAAAATTTATCGACAAGGAATACAATAAAGTCATGTTCCTAGCCAACGTCGGTTTCATCGATGCAACTCATCCGACTATGAAAAATATGCAACGAATCGTATTTAAAGATATTCAAGTTCAAGGAAATTACGATGAGGAGTTAAATTTCATAAAAACAGCAAAAATGACGTGTTCGAGCAGAGTAATCACCGGAATTTCGCCAAATGACAAAGTTAAAGTCATCGGTAAATTTACTCCATACAAAATGGCCTCAATCCCACTCTCTTTCGATCAGGCCCAGTATAATTCTCTCATAAAAATGGATGTCACTGGTATCGTATTTTTCGTTAAACTTATTAAAAAGTCAGATCAAATCACCGTGGATATATTTTCTTATTTGAGGCGAGTTTTTACAAAAAAGATCGTAGAAAAAATAAAAAGTCCGATAGGAGGTATAGCAAGCGCATTAGTAACAGGTGATAAATCCCCCATTCCTCAGGAGATTAGAGATAAATTTATAAACTCAGGAACAGCACATATTCTAGCAATTTCCGGGCTCCACATGTCTCTCGTCGCATCCGTGCTATTTTCTATATTTTTTAGAGTTGCAATGTATCTTTACTACTTTATCGATCGAATTAATGCTAAAAAAATTGCTGCATTTTTGACGATTTTATTTACATTTTTATACTTAGCTGTTTCTGGGTTTTCACCGTCAGCAACGAGGGCCTTCATCATGACGACCATCTGCTTGATCGGAGTTATGTTCGACCGTGGCGCGCTATCAATGCGAAGCGTCGCCATAGCAGCCTTTCTGATTTTATTGTTCGACGCCGGCTCGCTGTTTCTCGTCAGCTTTCAGCTGTCCTTTTGCGCCGTCGTAGCGCTCATCGCCTTTTATGAAAAATATAGCAATGTTCTCTCGAAATGGAAAAGTAATAATTCGAAAATTAGGTCAATTAAGATTTTTATAGCTCTTTCTGTGATAACCACGATCATCGCCTCAGTTGCAACATTCCCAATATCGGTCGCTACATTTAATCGCTTCAGCCTTTCCAGCATTTTAGGAAATTTAGTTGCGATTCCGATCATAAGTTTCGCCGTAATACCGGTTGGATTCGCCGCAATCATTTTCGGATATTTCACAGATATATTCGTTAAAGTTTTAGAAATCGTTTTGAATAATCTTACACAATGTTTAGGAATGATCGCTGCCCTCCCAGGATCAAATTTAGTTATCAAATCTCCTGATATTTTAACTTTATACACTATGGTAATCGGAGGAATCATATTATGCCTCCTAAAATCCAAAATTCGACATATCGGGACAGGCTTGATAGGCCTTTCGTCAATAATGTGGATATTCGAAAGTAAACCAGATATCATATTCCCACCGCAAATCGACGCAGCATGTTACATCGAAGATGGATCCTGTTACGCAACCTCTCTGAAAAGAGGGCGGAATAGCCTCCTCAGCATCCAGAGGAATTTAGGATATTCTGGCCCATTACAAAAGAAAGAATTAAATATAGACGGCCTCGAAATGAAAGCTTATAAAAATGGATTATTCATCTGGATACAAAATGGCCACATTCTCAAAATGAAACAAATTGCGGAAAGGAAACACCCATACTGCCCAGCCCACTTCGAAAAGATATCAAGCTAAATTATACGGTAATACGAACCCAATTCCCGGATCTAAATCGCCGATACAAAATATACGACGTCGTCAATACAGCAAAAATTAAGAGAGTCCAGGTTAGCTTAACACTCAAATGCCCCGTATTAGCCAAAATGAAAGATGGAATGGATACGATAGCCCAAATGCATAGCGCGATTACCCCCATCGTAAACCCGAGATCTCCTCCCGCCTCTAAAGCCCCCGCCGTAATCCAACATATTCCATCTATCATAAAATATAATAAAACAAATCTGAGAATTAAATGAGATTCTCGCAACAAGGCTTCATCGATTTCAAATCTTATAAAGTTTCGAGTAATTATTTCTGGGAAAAACAAAAGTACGATCGATGAGAGCCCAGTAAAAATCAGGTGAATGGTAATCCCGCTTCTCATCAGCTTAGCTACCTTATGTTTCATCCCAGCTCCCAAAAGATTTGCTGTAATCGCCATAACTCCCTTTTCCAGCCCAGAAACGAGGAATGCTAAAAATACATTCACAGATACCGCGATCGACTGAATCATCGCGACATCCGTTCCGAGAGTAGCGAGAGTATAATAAATGAATCCCCATGCTAGCATTTCGCAAATATGTCCCACTCCACCAGTAAATCCTAGCCTCAAATATTTAGCGAGCTCATGAAAATGAAATTTACAGTTCATAGTTTTGTATTTTTCACGAATACTTTTTTTGAAAAAAAACATAGTTAAGATACAGCAGTTTATAAACCAAGAAATAACTGTCCCGGTGGCGGCTCCAATACTTCCAGTAAGATGATCTATCCCGAAATATCCAAAGACAAGAATGATATCGAGAATGATATTAATAGTATTCGCTATTAGAACGGATACCGTAACTAGAATCCCGTGACCAATAGCAACAAAAAAACCTGATAAGGCTTGGCAAATACCACAAATCGGCGTAAAGAAAATTACCGTCTCAAAGTATGGAAGGCCGTGTTCATATAGAAGCGGCGGGATGCAGTGTCGTCCGGCCATTTTCGAGAATGGGATCGAAATCACAAACATGAATATGGAAAACCATACCATCTGCCAAACCGACGTTCCGGCCAGATGGAACTTTTTTGCTCCGTTGTACTGACCGACAAAAGCATTAGATACCATCGTGATCGTCATTATCGAAAATTGAAAAGCAGAGCACCACACGACCGCAGACGCTACTCCCGTCATCGCGTTTATCGAAAATCGTGCCAAAATCAATTGATCCAGTATAAGCATGAAGTGAGACGACAATGATGAGATCATCATTGGTAAAGATATCCTAAGGACACTACGTAAAGTTATTTCATCATTGTAACCACAAGGGAATCCCATAGACCACAGCCACACCAATCACCAGAGCGACAGCTCAATTTAGCACAATATAGGATAGTATCCAAAACAAATTTAAGTTTGCAGCGAGATGACCTTGCTCCAACCACAGCCTTTAAAGAGATTGTAAAAAACAAGAATGCCGTTGACAAGCGGTTTTACTGTGCCTTAGAATGACCGTTATGTTGCCTGGAAGGGTGGCCGAGTGGTTAAAGGCAGCAGACTGTAAATCTGCCGACGTCAGTCTACGTAAGTTCGAATCTTACCCCTTCCACCAAATGAAGATACGAAGCGGGTGTAGCTTAATGGTAAAGCCCCAGCCTTCCAAGCTGGTTACGTGGGTCCGATTCCCATCACCCGCTCCAGGGATGGTCTATATTCAAAAAAATGAGCTTTAAGGTCTTGCTTTGTGTTTAAGATGTTGAAATCTCCTAGTTTCTGGCGCAATGGCGATAGTGTTCTAGTAAAGGTATTATCTCCTCTCTCGAAAGTGTATTCTTTTATATCGACCGTAAGAGCGAATAGTATTCTCTCAGAGAAGGCTACGGCACCAGTCATCTGTGTCGGAAATGTAGTCGTCGGTGGAGCTGGGAAAACTACTACCGTGCAATTAATTTGTGATATCTTAAAAGAGAAGGGACACAACCCTCATATTATTTCATCAGGATATGGGGGGTATCTTAAAAATGTGGTACGTGTTGATCCAACACTGCATTCTTATCTCCAGGTCGGTGATGAGGCCCTCCTTTCGGCCAATGTTGCTACGACCTGGGTCGGAAAGAATAGACTTAACTCTGCTAGAGCCGCAACTCTAGCTGGAGCAGATGTTCTCGTTATGGATGACGGACTCCAGAATAAATCGCTCGTGCAGGATTTTAAGGTCATGGTGGTGGATTCCGGACAACAATTCGGTAATGAGAGGTTGTTCCCAGCGGGCCCGTTGAGAGAAACCGTCGAATCTGGCCTCAAGAAATCTGATATCGTCCTGATTATCGGAGAAAAGAATGAAGAGTTAATGGATAAAATTCGTCAAATTAAGCCGAATATCCAGATCTGTTGCGCGACGACAAAGATCGTTGGAGATCGTAAATTTAGTAACAATAATGTGATTGGATTTTGCGGTCTCGGGTATCCAGAAAAATTTAGGAAAACCCTAAACGAAATTGGACTTAACATCAAAGACTTTATCGCATTCGCAGATCACCATCCGTACACGATAACCGAATCGCAGAAGCTGATCAAGGCAGCAAAGAATGCAGGGGCCATGTTAGTAACTACGATGAAAGATTATGTTAAAGTTCCTGATGTATTTAAACACGAGATGACCGTAATCAGTATTAAGCTACACCTGGACAACGATCTGTTACCAGATCTTTTGGAAAAAATGATGGACGGCTGGAAAGAGGACAAAGACTCATCATTATATGTAAAAAATAAGAATTAATCTGACAGACAGACGGTGATGTCTCAAGCATCCTGGCTGGCGTACTTTGGAAAGTCAACTATATTTCCGCTCACAATCACAACAAATCACAACAATTAGTACATTAAAATATCTCTTCTCCGTTATAATAATGTCTCATCTTAGCATTTAGTATTAAAAGTAGTTTTCTTGCAACAGCAACGATAGCAACTTTTCCAGGTTTACCTTCGCTACGTAACCTTTGATAGAACTCTTTCAGAACTGTATTACTCTTAATACCACTAATAGATGCCATGTACAAAGCCTGTCTTACTTTATGTTTACCTCCTCTTATATACTTATTACCTTCATGTCTTCCACTATCATGATTCATAGGAGCAAGTCCTACCATCTTCGCTATCTGCCTATTATCCAATCTTCCTAATTCTGGTAGATTACTAAACTTATAATGTTTCCCATTTAAAGATACATCTAAACTCTGTTTTCCTACATCACATCCAAAATAATTCTAGAAGTCTATCGATTCAGCCTTGTGAATCTCCATAAGATAGTTGGAACTTACTCATGGGTTCGATATGACTACGTAATTGTAGCCATAGGTGTATGATATGCGTAAAAAATATATGAGAAGTCTATTATCCCTGGGTTATTTTATCCAAATTTTTCTAGATTATGCTAAGCTGGATTAGATATAATTCTATCTATTGGGAGTGGGTAATTATCTCTGGTTGCTTATATCGATTATTGCATGAAATTTTCTTGTGTTTCCCTATTCTTCGTAGTTGTATGCTATGCTTCGAATACCATCTCAGCTTCAGCCGATCTAATTACTAGTATTGGTAGCTATTCGACACAAGCCAAAGAGTTTAGTAGAAAATCTATCCCACCAGAAGAAGCGAGGAAATTATTTTCCACGGCAAAGTCGATTTTAGAAACCATTAATCAGAAATACTTTACTAAACTGGGTGTACGAGGTATACAGGATCTTTTCCTAATATATCGAAATGGCAAGAAGTTCCCTGACGTATCTGAACATAACGTACAAAACGAATATGATAAACAGATTATAACATTTACAATTGCCATTTACTTAGTTTATGTAAATTTGACTGATGAAATCTTGCTAAAGATTATTGAAAAATCTCCGTTAGAACTTGTTCCTTTGTTTCGAGAAATTGACGTTTTCCTGCAATTTATTTCGGCCGATCCCAGAGATTTCGGACACGGAGTCTTTACAGAGAGGAGCAGCGATCATCTCGTAATCTTTCCGACTGATGATGCAATTTTACGAATAATGCGTGTGATAATACTTAAAAATTTATTGTCGTCGCTATCGGTTTATAAGTTGTCCAGAATTACATCTGCATTTGTTCGATATTTTTCAATCAAAAAACCTGATGTTATTATTATGGAGGTAGTTGAAACCTTGAAGAGGAGTTTAATTGATGATTCTAGAGTTGCTCTCTTCACTCAACATGGGATCGTAGGATCATGAACTGGCTTTTGCATCTTGCGGCTACATTAGTAACCTCCGTTTCGATTACGAGTGCTTCGGATTTCTCTTCATATGGCGACGAGTATGTACGATTGATGCAGAAATATCACAATGAAACAGATACGAATAATAAACAGAATCACTTTGCTGCGGCTAGAGGGGTCGCTATGATATTGCTTGGTATACCGTCAAATGCGAAGCTCGTTATTTGCGTTCATATTGATTCTTTGTGCAAATCTTTGAATCAAAGAGGGCAAAAACTTGGTGAAGAAAGCGAATTGTTAACTGGTAATATATCTTTAAAAAAGAAACGAGAATCTGAGTATATCGCAGAGATTGTAAAATTTTTATGGGCTACTGCGAGAATCTTAGAAGCGATGAGCTCAGATTTATCTGTCCTCGATAAATTGATGATAAAAAGCCCAGAATCCATAGTTTCTCTGGCTCAGGAGATTGTCGTTATGTTGAGGGTATTAAATTCATTTCTTAAGGATGGGAACGATCTTGACTCCATAATCGCTATTGTTACCGAATTTGCAACATCAGGATTAGAGGGGACATACCTGCTGTCATTGCCGATCTCGATCGCGATGAATGACCATGACAATTTTAATCTGAATACCATAATCGAGGGGACGGATTTTTCAGATAAATCTCAATGTAAATTTCTCAATGTTCGCTAAGTTCCAAGGGATGTCATAGTCTTTCTAGGTAAACCTCTAAACCATGGAATCCTCATCTTGATGGTAGTCATCAGAATGTGATACAGTACAGTGTTAAGATGTGATGTGTGTCCTGAAAATGGAGAGGGGTGTTTTTTTTCGATGGCTTTGAGGATTAGACTGGCACGTGGAGGCTCCAAAAAGAGACCTTACTATAAGGTGGTGGTAGCCGAGAATACTGCCCCGAGAGATGGTAAATTTATCGAACGTCTGGGATCGTATAACCCCTTTTTGGAGCAAGGAGATCCCGAGAGGATGGTCGTTGAGCAGGAACGAGTAAAGCATTGGCTATCAATCGGAGCTCAGGCCTCAGATCGCGTTAATAGCATCTTAGCTGAACTCGGGATAATTATTGCCCCAATTCGCCGCGAGACCCCTAAAAAGTCTGCTCCAAAGAAAAAGGCTCAGGCAAGATTGCAGCAACAGCAATCTCAGTAGATAAATTCGATTTGTTACGGCGTCAATGAAAAATGATAATTACGTCTGTCTTGGTGTTATAAGGAAACCGGTTGGAATCAGAGGGGATGTCAAGATTCACCCATATACATTATCTCCTGCCACCTTTCTTACATACCGTGATTGTTTGATGCTGGATTCCCAGCCGCTGACCTGCGTGTCTGCTCGAGTTGGAAAGCACGGATCTATTATCGCAAGATTTAACGAATTCCAGTCGAGATGTAGAGTCGAGCCTCTTAGGATGTGTCGCCTATTCGTTCCTCGGGAGAAATTTCCACCCACTCAACAAGATGAGTATTATCTCTGCGATCTAGATGGCTTAGATGTTCTTTCTGATTCTGACGGAAAATTACTCGGGAAGGTATTGTCTGCTCAGGACTACGGAGCTGGAGCTTTCCTGGAGATATCATTATTGGATGACAAAGAGAGCTACACCCTCCCCTTCCATAAAGAATCGATCTTATCGGTCGATCTATTTGCCAAACAAATCAAAATCTCAGAAAAATACCTGATTTCCTCTAGTATTTCTGGCAAGTCCTTCAGTAAATGTTAACGTATCTATAAAGTCTGTTTAAACCTAGTGATACCAACCATCATAAAAACTAAACCGCTCGCCATTATTGGCCATGTATGTTTGATAAAATATATGGCATTACAACCTTTAAGCATAATATTTCTCGTTAAGAATATGAAATGTGTTAATGGATTTGCATAAGCTATACCCTTCAAAAATATTGGCATCGTTTCGACTGGTGCCATGCCACCAGAGAGCATCATCATTACAAAAAGAGCCATCATTACCGCCAACATAGACTGTTGCTGACTGCTACAAAAAGTGGATACGAAAATACCAATCGCCGACATTGCAAAGCAAAATATAAAAAATGTTGCGATTAGCATATCGATTCTTCCTCGAAAAGGGACATGGAAGAATAACAATCCCAATACAATAATCGACACGAAATTAAAAAATGCAACGATTATCGCTGGAAATACTTTTCCTAATATAATGTGTCTCTTTTTGATTGGAGATGATATTAATGTCTCCATAGTTCCTATTTCTTTTTCCTTGGATATCGAAGTGCAAATTAAACTCAAAATTGTCATTGCTACGACGAATACCATAACCGCTGGGACCGTAAACATCTTCGTATCCATCTCTGGATTAAATAAAATTCTCGGTTTGAAGTCGATTACTGTAGGAACTGTCACATTTTCTATCTTTTTGGCGAGTTCTTCCTTTACGACGGAATACGTTAGGTGTCTTATGTAGGCGCTCGTCGACTGGGCTTTGATAACGTTCGATGCATCAATCAATACCTGTATATTCGCCCCCTCTCCTCTAAA
>JAISFY010000024.1 GCA_031263345.1 Holosporales bacterium
TTTTTTCCGATTCAGAGTTAATTTTGGCTTAGGCTTCTGAATTGGAGGGTGCTGTTTTTGCATTAAAGTCTTCGGATTAGCGATAGATACTGGACTCTTCCATTGAGCTGGTTTAATTAGTGGCCGTGGTTTCGTTATGGTCAATTGTGATTGAGGATTCGGTCTTTTTCGATTCAGAGTTAATTTTGGCTTAGGCTTCTGAATTGGAGGGTGCTGTTTTTGCATTAAAGTTTTCGGATTAGCAATAGATGTTGGACTTTTCCATTGAGCTGGTTTAATTAGTGGCCGTGGTTTCGTTATGGTCAATTGTGCCGGTTTTGATGTTTTTTTTTTGTGCTGGATTTGGGGAGATACCAGCAAAAGATTTGGAGTATTGCTCATTTTTACGGCAGGCGAGCCCATCGTTATCTTGCCATGAGGAATCAGATGACTACGGTCAGCAGGTTGAATCACCGTGATTTGCTGGGTCTGCCACGTGTCCGGATTAGGAAGTCGAGCGATTCCAGGCCATCTGTGGACGTTGTTATGTAGCTTAGGATGCTGGCGCTCTCGTGAATGGTTCAGTGTTATTCCCGGGATCCGTTCTGTTCTAATTTCCCAAGCCGTCTGTGGATCTTTCACGTGATAATCGGGGGTGGATATTACGCGAGGATAGTTTTCATTGGTGGCTGGGTGTCTAGGAGGGAAATACTGCATTAATGGAGGAGTATAATTGCTTGCATGGTGATATCTACCTAAATCATTGATTGGATTGTTCATAATTTCAGCGATCGAGAATACTTCCCAATCCTGGCTAACAGGTTCAATTTCTTCGATTTGCTCATCGTCTTCGTCTTGAAATGCAACCTCAATTTCTTCCTCCGCTGCCTCTTCTGTTTCCTGGTCATCGGAGACGAACGAATCGGGGTGTATTGCAGATATTTCCTCTGTTTGTTCGTCGGATTGTGGGTTTGGAGAAGTTTCTTCCTGGGCTAGAGGTGGTCGATTTTTGGCAGCTACGACCAGTTTGGTGATACCTTTTATAAGCTTCTTATTCATCTCAACTGTTTCGGCCAGCTTCGTCTTGAGAGAGTCGATGATGAGGAAATCGGATAGCTCTGCCTTTCTAGTTGCAATTAAATTCTTTGCGTATTCGGCTTTGATATTTTGAATCACCTGGGCAGCTTTTTTCAGCTTCGATCGGTATTGTTCCGCCATGATTTTACTAGCCGCGGCGATACGCTTTTGATCTTCGAGGGTTTTTCGTAATAGGGTTTTCATTTCGTCAATAGCTTTTAGGTGATTTCTTTCTAATTCTTGATTTTTATATAAAATTGCAAGAAATGTTTGCTTTTCATTATGCATTTTCTGAGTTATAGCAATTTCTAATTTCTTTTTTTCAGTTAGTTTCTGCTTAGATAGTGCGATAAGTTGTTCTAGTTTTATTTGAAGTTCACTGATTTTCGTTTTTAGTAAATCGATGGTCATCATATTACTCAGCTCAACCGAATTCATACTCGTATCCTGTTGCTCTTGCTCCAATGCTAGCTTATTGATAGCAGCATTCCTCTCATTTAATAGCTGAGTTGTCTGAGAAATTTTTTCATCCAGTATGCGTTTTTCTTCTTCAAACCTTGTAGTTATTGAGTTTTTCTCCATCTGTGTAGTTTCTTCGAGATTTTTCATCGATTGTTCGGCTTCAGTAATCTTCATCTTCAAATTAGCAATTTCATTATTCTTATTATCTATTTCAGATTTAGTCATTTCACTAATAGATTTTAATTCTGCTATTTTTGCGTTAGCCGCTGATTCCGTTTCCATTTTTTCTTTTTGTAATTGCTCTAAACTTTTTTGAGCTGCGGTTAGACTAGAATTAGCGTCTTTTTCGAATTTTGCTTTAGAATCTTGCAATTCGTTATAATTAGTTATTGCAACTTCAAAATCGGCTTTTAGCTTCTTATATTCTTTCTCGAGAGTTGCTATTGAGGAATTTAATTTGTTTATTTCAGTCGAAGCGGTCAAATATGCAGCATTTTTCTCTTTTTGCATTTGAGTAAGATTTTTTGTAACATCTGTCAGCTTAGTATTAAATTCTGTTTCAACTTTTGCCTTATCGGATTGTAGCTTTTTGATTTCTCCAACTACTTTCTCGTAATTATTTTTGAGTTGTTTGTTATCTGCATCTAATTTACTTTTATCAGAACTTAAAAGCAAAATTATATTTTCTTTTTCTTTAAGCTTGTTTGTGTTATCTTGACTATTTTTAGATAATAAATTGATTTGATTATCTTTATTTTTTAATTGACTTTGCCATTGATTTTCTTTATTTCTTAATTCATTTTGCAATTTCGCCATTTCTGCATTGTGTGAGGACATCAGCATGAGGGCGCTGGAGCTGGTCGTAAAGCAACATATGCCCAGAAAAAGAGTGATGCCAATCTTCTGCGTACTAGGAAAAATATGACCAGTAAACTGCTTTTTTACAAAGCGTAACGTCATTCAACACATTAAATTGGCGAAATGCAATTATTATTAATCTAACAAAATACGATTAATTTTCAGTAAATATACAGATACATTCTTTCATTAACGGTAATTTATGTAATCCATGTGTGTGATGAGCTGACTAGGGTTTTCCGACATCCATCAATCGCTTTTCGCTGTAAAAGGACCGATCGGAGAGCCAGTAATAAATTGTTGAACATAGGGGTTATCAGTGGTTGTTAATACATCATTTGTGCCCTCCCAAATGAGACGTCCGTCATGCAAAAGTCCAACTCGATCACTGATGAATTTCAGGCTATTAATGTCGTGAGTTATCGATAGGGCAGAGATCCCCATCTCCCGCGTACATTTCACGATGAGTTCGTTAATAATCCCGCTCGTAATGGGATCCAAGCCAGTCGTCGGTTCATCAAAAAATATAATATCAGGTTCCGTCGCGATCGCTCTAGCCAAAGCGACTCTTTTTTTCATTCCGCCTGACAATTCAGACGGGAAGGAGCGAGCAATTTTTTCGTCGAGATTAACGGCCTCAAGTTTCTCAATTGCAATTTTATATGCTTCTTTCGGCGATTTCCCGTACCCATATATCAGCCCGAAGGATACGTTATCGAGGACATTAAGACTATCAAAAAGGGCCCCACCTTGATATAAGACTCCACACTTCAAAAGGGTCTTTAGCATTTCGGATTGTGGTAAATCATTGATATTCCTACCGTTGATTCGGATGATTCCGGAATCGATGTTTAGTAATCTAAGAATACATTTGATGAGGACCGATTTCCCAGTTCCAGACCCTCCGATAATTACGAAGGATTCACCGGCACGGATTTTCAGGGAAATGCCCTGTAAAACGGTCTTCTTTCCAAATGACTTCATCAAATCTTCGATTTCAATAACGAAACTCATGTATTATCCTCGTAACTAAAATAAAACGAAAGTTAAAATGCAGTCTAAGAGTAGGATTAAAATCGAGGAGGCTACGACCGAATTGGTAGTCGCGCGTCCTACTCCTTCTGCTCCCCTCCGAGATGCATATCCATGGTAACACCCCATAAGGCAGATGGTGAATCCAAAGGCTGCCCCCTTGAGCAGACCTGAAACCACATCCCAGGTACTCATGCTTGAAAACGTGTTGTGAATATAGTTAGATGAATTAAATCCGAGATAATATACCCCGGTTACATATCCACCTAATATCCCAATTACATCATCAACGAATACCAGGAAGGGGAGCAGAAGACTTCCAGTTAATAGTCGTGGAAAGACTAGATATTTGTGAGAATTTACCGATAACGTTGTGAGAGCGTCTATCTGCTCAGTTACCATCATCGTTCCAATTTCTGCCGTCATGGAAGCACCGAGTCTGCCGGCTACCATCAATGCCGTCAGAACCGGACCGAGTTCTCTGGTCATGGCGATCATTACGACCGACGGAATCGCGGTCTCGGCTGTAAACTCTGAAAACCCTACATAACATTGGAGCGCCATCGCGATCCCAGTAAACAATGCGGTCATTCCGACGACTGGTAGTGAAAAGTACCCTATTTGCAATGACTGCTGTGCAATCTGTTTCCAGTAGTATGGAGGTCTAATGCCGGCCGCGAGACTGTTAAACAGAAAGATTCCAACTTCTCCAATCGCATTTAGAAACGATATAAAAACTTGTCCAACTTTTTCCAAAAATCTAATAGCGAACACCAAATCCATCTGAAATTAATAAACCTATACCATCTTAGTTTACTAGAAAGATCGTTTTCGGTCTACAGATCCAACGATACTTAATGCTATAGAATGTCCCAAATCATTTAACATTGCGTCTACTGAGGCTTTTTTTGAGGCCATTTCTGAGTATGGAAATTCATCGCTAACGCTATACATCGAAATAGAGTCTACTGAGTTTTCACTAATAAGATTATTTTTATTATCGTATATCTTAATCGTAGCTTTCATTTTTTTGTGTTCTTTGATGATTTCCATATCGGAAAAAGCAGCTGGCTCCTCTATATCAGTGATTGTAACTATAATCTTTAGCTTTCGGAGATCGGTTCCAAATGCTGTCAAGTCATTTTCAATGACTTCTCTCAATCTATACTGGTAATATGGATCTGCCTTAATATCGACAAACGGAGCTTCAGCAGTCCATTTATCGTTATCGAGAAGATACCGAGTTGATGAGCATCCATTTAGTAA
>JAISFY010000026.1 GCA_031263345.1 Holosporales bacterium
TTTTTTCCGATTCAGAGTTAATTTTGGCTTAGGCTTCTGAATTGGAGGGTGCTGTTTTTGCATTAAAGTCTTCGGATTAGCGATAGATACTGGACTCTTCCATTGAGCTGGTTTAATTACATGGTTGCAGTGATGGGAAGGCTTATTCATATAATCTATGGTGTTCTCAAAAACTCAACTGAATTTGATGAAAATATGTTGCTGGAAACGAAAAAATAGCACAGATTTTGTGCTTGACTCACCTCAAACAACACCGTATCAGGTTAGTTACCTGGACTGGATGCGATTCTCGCGTTACACTACTTGTTGTTGGCTTCGAATCGGTTAATAGATATTTTTTCATAAAGTAACTACTGACCGATAGAGAAGAACGGATCATCTCTCTGGGAACAGTCCTTAGATCGAATTCCTCCCAGTAATACCATGCCTTAGGAACTTGGATAATTCGTTCTTTTGTAGTCAGCCTACATTTTGGCCCGATACCACCACCCGTATTACTCGATATATATTCTATTTTCGCGGGATGACCACACACGCTGCATACCTTCACATCAAATCCGAATCCAGCCGATTTAAGGAGTAGGAATTCAAAATAAGCATACAAGTTCAATGCTATTAGATAAGGACTCTTAAAGAGTATCTCTGACATGTTAGCAACATAGGTAAACAGCTCTGGATAACTAACTCCATAAGGAAGAACACGAGATAACAAGAAGCAAATACGCTGACCAATGAACGACTGGCTTTCCGATTCGACAGTATTCGTCACAAAATTGTGGCGAAGATCTTGGATATGCCAAAATCCCATATCGCCATCATTCCTCCCCTTCCATTCGACGACAACTCGCGAAAGACCAACAGCTCGAACGCCAGTATTACATATCGATCTAATCAATCCGTGATGTTCTGTAAAGATATCTACCGTACTATACTTTTCCAACTTCTTCGCAATCTGGACGATAACCCCATTACCCGACCACGAGATCATGAAACGGGATTGAATGTGTATTGATGAATAACGTGCATCAGTAAGAGTTCATGATCTTGGACGTATCGAGCAAGGAAATCCTTCAAAGATTCGGGCACAGTCTTTTCCGTAATAACGATCTGCCTCGGGGTAATCCCATCTAATGCTAACTCCCGTAATACACGACCAATATCGCGCACCTCTCCAAGAATCGGGATTCCCTTAATAATGCGACCAATATCATCTAAATCTAGAGATAGGATCCCAATCGGTGTAAAATTAAATGTAACATCCTCATTAATAATAACTTCCCGTAAAAAAACCTCAGCCGATGCGCTGCTACCAATTAGGATGACCTGCGGAGAATCTATCTGTTTACGACCGTGGCCTTTATGTGGATCTCCGTATTTTTTGAATTTATTCATCTTTTGGTTATATATCATTTTCGCCAAAAATCTGGGAATCATAAGCATGAGACTCAGAACAAAAACATTAATTATTAAGACCGAATACGGCAAAAAATCTTCCTGATTCATCAGGATCATGAGCGGGAAAAAAAGTAGATTTGATAAAAGCACAGAAAGAAAAATTGGAGCCATATCTTCAATCGATGTATATCTCCAAAATGCCTGATGGATTTGAAGCCATAGAAAAACACTCGATCCAACTAAACCAAAAACAAACATATTCTTTATAATATAAGACTGAGAATAATCTAAAAAATCCATTCCAATTCTAAGATGAATCGAAATAAAGATAGACAAAAAGGCAACAACACTATCAAAAATGAGTATGGCATACGGGGACATCATGCTCGACTGAGACGCCGCTCCTCTTTTCCGGTTACTATGCCAGCGACCGCGGGTATCACCGCCGATTCCTCTAGTCTCTCTGAAAAAAATTCGAACTGTGGTCGCTATTTTGCCAAAAAAAACATCGAGAAGCTTTCCTAACCTAGATAGCTTGGACTCAACACTCATTCTCTATTAAACTTCCTCCATCAACTATCCAGATAGCTTCTCAATTTTCTGGAACGACTAGGGTGTTTGAGTTTCCGAATAGCCTTCGCTTCTATTTGGCGAATTCTCTCCCTCGTAACGGAGAACTGCTGCCCAACTTCTTCCAAGGTATGATCCGACTGCATACCTATGCCAAATCTCATTCTCAGAACTCTCTCTTCGCGACTCGTCAATGTCGTCAAAATCTTTGTCGTCGTTGAACGAAGATTAGCTTGAATCGCGGCATCAATCGGCATAACAACGCTTTTGTCCTCTATAAAGTCTCCAAGATGACTCTCATCCTCATCACCTATCGGAGTTTCGAGGCTAATCGGATCTTTCGCAATTTTCATTACCTTCCTAACCTTATCGACGGGCATCGCGAGCCTCTCCGCGAGCTCTTCATGAGTCGCTTCCCTTCCGAGTTCGCTCATCAATTGTTTAGACATTCTGACGAGTTTATTAATCGTTTCTATCATGTGAACTGGAATGCGAATCGTTCTGGCCTGATCAGCAATAGAGCGGGTAATAGCCTGCCTTATCCACCAAGTTGCATATGTTGAAAATTTATATCCTCTCTTATACTCGAATTTATCGACGGCCTTCATGAGGCCAATGTTTCCTTCCTGAATCAAATCTAAAAACTGCAAACCTCTGTTCGTATATCTTTTCGCAATCGAAATGACGAGCCTCAGATTTGCTTCGATCATGTCCTTTTTAGCTCTCATTATTTCACGTTCTGCGCGCTGCATTACTCCGAGATGGTGCCTAAAAAAATGAAACGGAACCTTAAGGCGTTGTTCAATTTCTGAAGCTGATTGCACTAAATTTGCTAAAGATGGCAAATTTTCTTTATAAAAATTTTGCCATTCTTTTGATGAGTGCGCAGCGATAGCATCCAGCCATTTCGTATCAAAATTCTGATCGACAAAACATTTTATCAATTCCTGTCTTTTTACACCAAATTTTTCACTACAAGATACCAACTTTCTCTCTATTTCCGGAATCCCGGAAAGTAAGGAAATGAGAGATTCCTTTAATCCGGTTACTCTACGCTCGTTCAAATTAATCTCAAAGAAAGTAGTCAAAATCTCAGATTTCAGCTCTTGGTATCTCTTATTTTCATCAAGCTTCGCAGGATTAAACTTCATAGCCCGTTGTTTCTCTAAAAGCTCATCGAAAAGCCTCAAGAACTTGTCAAAAAGTTCTATCAGCCTACGCTTCATCTCCTCGTCGTTACCAACGAGCTGGACCACATCTTGGTCATCATCGTCGGTGGGATCTTCATCCGGTTCCTGGAACTGATCGCCGTCAAACGATGAATTATCGGAGGTAACGATATCTTTAACCAGGATAATATCAGCAACTAACTTCTCCCTGAGTGAAGAAATTAACTCGGCCGTCAAAATGCTTTCACATAAGGTACAGTAAAGTAAATTCGTCGATTCTTCAATCTTTTTGGCAATAAGAATTTCGCCTTCTCTCGACAGTAAATTGACATTACCCATTTCTTTCAGGTATAGCTTGACCGGATCGTCTCCCT
>JAISFY010000054.1 GCA_031263345.1 Holosporales bacterium
AACTGCTCCAAATATAATGAACAAAAAGGCGCTACGATATATAACGATCGTATAAATGGGGCGCCCCATATCATTCACAAGTCCATTCCTGAAAAAATCCAGCAACCTCCCTAATAAAGGCTGAAAAATAACACCACTAGACACGATAATGGCATTCATGAATCCGGTGGCAGTTCCGCTATATTTATCAGGAACCATACTACAAGCTATCTCATAGGCTAGAATATTAGAGGCCGACAATAGGCTGCTCACCATCAGAAAGAATATACACCAGGAGTAACTAATCGAATCACTATAGAGAGCCATCCAGAGCGGCCAAATAAAAAGAACAGAGCACGTAATAATAACCTTTTTGTAACTATTAATTTTCTCTGCAATCCAAGCAGAAAGCAGGCTGCCAGCCGATATACCAATGAATATGGTAATCGCTCCAATGGAGGCCATCTTCGTCGAAATCCCAAATCGAATTTCTAAGAACGGGATAATCCAAAGTTCAGCTAAAGCACAAACCGGCAAATACAGGACTGCACAACAAAACCCAAGTAGCCAGATTTTCGGGTTTTTTGTGATAGCTTTGATTCCACTCCAAATGTCGTCGCCACCTCCAGAAATCTTTAATTGATCATTCCTACCGGGAACGACGAAGAGGGTAAGAATCGATATGGCAACTCCAATGGCAGCAATAACGAATGTCGCCTTTCTCCATCCAATGTGTGTCGAAAGAAATACAATCGGAGCGCTACCAAAAACACCTCCTAGGCATCCGGCTACACTCGCCGCCCCCATGAGTAATGCGTACTTCTTCTTGTCGAAGCAATCACGAGCCACCTTTCCGCAACAAACATAGGCAGATGAAGAAAAAAGACCTATCAAAAATCGCCCCAATTCAAGATGAAAAACTGATGTTGCCATCCCAAAAATGAGAACACCAATTGCGCACGCTAAACAGCACGAAGATGCTACAATCCTAGGTCCCAATTTATCGACGATAATGCCATATGGAATTTGCATGATAAGGTATGGGAGATAAGCGATCGATATCACGAATCCAATGAAAGAAGAACTAATACCAAAATCGGTCGATAAATCGTTGACCAGAACGCCCGGTTCCGTCCTCGCAGTATACGCGTATAAGTAAAACATCCAACAAGTTGCAATAGCCAAAATAAACGATCTATTCTTGTGATTGTTAACTGTCTCGATCAAAAACGAATCATAATAACAAGGAGAAACGGTTCATGATAACATGTGCCTCAACAATTTTTCCAGTAACGAATTAAATTCACCAGATCATTATGGATTAATTTCATCAATCGGCCAACGAGGACGAGTTTTTACATTGAGGGAACTCGAGGCAAATCCTGAACGAAGACGCTCGATGGCGGCCCATCCAATCATAGCCGCGTTATCCGAACATAATCCGAGTGGCGGTGCTGTAAAATTAATCCGTTTTCGATCACATATGCCTGTAATCGCCATTCTCAAGGCCTGATTTGCCGCTACTCCTCCAGCAACAACTATATTCTTTGGCTTAGATTTTGTCATCTGATATGCAACACGCAACTTATTCGTGAGATGGGTAACAACAATCCTTTGAAATGAAGCAGATATATCAGCTCGATCTTGGTCACTGAGTGTTTCCAGGCTCGCGATATGAGTCCTCGTTGCCGTTTTAATTCCAGAAAATGAAACATCACACCCAGATCTTCTTTGCATCGGGATAGTATACTGAAACCGGGAACTATCCCCATTTTTGGCAATTCTCTCGATCGCAGGTCCCCCAGGATATTTAAGCCCAAGCATTTTAGCAACCTTATCGAAGGCCTCGCCGGCAGCGTCATCTAGTGACTGACCCAAAATTTTATACTGTCCCACACCGAAGATTTCGGAAAAAAAACAATGCCCACCAGAGGCTAATAGTAGAAGGTGCGGAAATTCTACATCGTAACACAGCCGAGGGGTCAAAAGATGCCCCTCCAAGTGATTAATGGCCATAAATGGTTTTCTATTCATCATGGCCAACGTTTTAGCCGTTACCATCCCAACGAGTAATCCCCCTATGAGTCCTGGCCCTGCCGTAGCCGCCACAACATCTACTGTCCTCAATTCTTCCCCAGCCTGTTCTAACGCCTCTTCGATAACGACATCGATAACATCGATGTGATTCCGTGCTGCAATTTCTGGAACGACTCCACCATACTTAGCATGAACGGCAATCTGCGACTTAATAACGTTAGATAGAATACGATTCTCAGGATTTTCGGAGTCACACACGACCGCCGCCGATGTTTCATCGCAACTCGATTCAATCGCTAGGACTTTCATTACCAATCTCCCGAATCCCAGCCGCCTTCGCTCTTTTGAAGCCATAATTTTTGTTGTAAAAATTGTAATTCTCTGTAGGCTTCAGCTCTTTTTCTAGCCGTCGGTAATAGGCCCTTATCAAAAATATCGATGATTGAATTAAATTTTATAACACTTCGATCTTGTAGTACGTTGAGGCCGTTATGTACCAAACATACCGGATCATTGTAAAAATCTACCAGAGTAGAAATCCACGTATGGCAGAATTCGGCATCCTCTATTCTCGTCGAGTATTGGCTCCCATGCGGAATAAAACTTATCCTCGAAAATGTCCAGAGAGCTAAATCGGACTGCCTAACCTCATCATCTGTACTGCATAAGAGCAAAACCCTCTCATCCACTGTATACATCTTTTCTATAAACTTTGTCGCGATCGACAAGAAATCGGACTCGATAGCATAAAAGATTACCCTTCGCTCTTGCATTAGCGGAGTACCTGTTTTGCAATTTTATCCAAGATGGCATTAACAAACTTTTCACTCCCTCCACCGATAAACTCCTTTGCAATCTCGACATATTCGTTAATGATAATCGGAATCGCCGTCTTTTCAAAAATGATTTCAATGATCCCCACCTTTATGATACTCTTCATTATTATCGGAGCCATTAGCATCCCAGTTTTCTGCTCAAGATTGCGCTCGATAATCCCGTCGAAATCGACATCTTTATCAATCTTAGAGACGAGTCTCTTAAAGAAATTTTTATGTATTTTCTGTTCTAGCTCGCCATCACAACCGATAAAATCATCAGCATTATTAATGATCGATGAAACATCATCATTGGTAATATCCTTTTGATACATCACCTGCACTGCCGCGATACGAGACACTCGCTTGGCTAACCTATGATTGAGCATAAAAAAATACAAACAATGACGTACTCAGGCATATAAGAATAGCGCCATATACCAAAGGAAAACAACAACTTACTTAATAGGTATACATTAGCTCTTTAAAAAAAACAGATCTTATCGTTTAAATTTAAAACGAGTAATTTTATCGAAAAGAATGGCAAGAGCCCCATTCCCCCCTACATTACAGACCGTTATCACTGGATCGAATAAAATATATAGAGCCGTTACGAAAGCTAGCATTTCTGGAGAAAAATCTAGACACTGCTGCAAAATGGGCAACATGACCAAGATACCTCCCCCTGGAACGGCAGCAACCGCAAACTTAGCAAGAACGAAATGTATAGCAAAAATTACGTAATTAGATACATACGGTATTTGAACACCGAACGAAGCCATAACAGCCATGGCAACCATCGGAATAAAAAAACAGTCCCCAACGAGGTGAATGTTAACCGTCGATGTAACGATTACACTCGCATTGTCTCGTTGCATCAAATTCTTCTCGGCCGCTCTTATCGAAAGCGGAAGAGCTGATGCGCTCGACATCGAGCCAAAAGCTGTAACCATCGCCGGGAAAATATTCTTTAGATATGTTACAACTTTTTCCAAACTAAATCCAGCTAAGGCAAAATATTGTAACAAAATGAAACAATAGGCCGATGCAACAAACATTAGAAGAATCGGTGAGTATCGCTCAAACATCTGGGATAAAACCCCATCATGTTGCAATTTCAAAGACGCCCCAATGATAAAAAATGGCATAATTGGAATTAGAACTTTAAAATAACATTTCGTACCGGCTTCTAAAATCTTGACAATCTGCGACACAGCCTTTTTATTTAAAAAACAGGTAACGGGCCCAAGGATAACTCCAAACAACAACGCTAAATCATTCGATATAAAATTTTTTAGCGTAATCTCAAAAGTGGAAGACAGCTGGCTATCACCGATCGTATTTCGTACTAGCTGAATATCTTGCCCAGTATCTATGACCATCAATGAAACGAGGTACGATAGGATCGTATTTAAGAAATTCGAACAGCAAACCAATGGTACAATTATCAGGATATACTTAACGGTATTAACCCCAAGACGAATGGTCGAACAAAAAACTAGAGAAAAAATTATGATTGGAAGAGAAAATATCAGACATTCCTTGATCGACAGGCTAATCGAATATAGGAAAGACTTAACCCCGACTGACAATACAGAACCAATACACAACGGGAAAAGAAAAGAACAGAGGAAAACGAAAGGGATAACAAAAGGCTTAGCCCTAGTATATAACCCCACGATTATAAAACTACCTCTTAGAAAATTGAAACCTTCTCCTAGCCTTGCGATGACCGTACTTCTTCCTTTCTACGATCCTGGAGTCTCTCGTCAAAAATCCAGCCTGCTTGAGAAGTTTATGTAAATCCGGTTCGAACGCCTCGAGGGCCTTGCTGATCCCGTGACGCATGGCACCTGCCTGCCCAGAGAGCCCCCCTCCTTTAACAGTACAAAAGACATCATATTGCCCATCCCGAGAAGAAACGGTAAATGGTTGCGCTATTACCATCCTAAGGACCGCCCTAGCAAAGTATACATCATAATCTCGACCATTTACTAAGACTTTTCCAGAGCCAGGTTTAATCCAAACTCGAGCAATAGCATTCTTCCTTTTTCCAGTCGCATAGGCCCGACCAAACCCATCAAGGTCCTGCTCCCTCTTTGGAGGCTGATTAATATCGCCAGCCCCAGCTGGTATGTCTAAGGTTTGAGTATTAATCACAATCTACCTCTCCGACTATTTTTACTGTTCAATCGCGCAATATCGAGCGGCTCTGGGTTCTGAGCCATATGAGGGTGCTTATCTCCCTTATATACCTTCAGCTTTAACATAATCTTTCGACTAAGAGGCCCCTTGCTCATCATTCTTCTTACTGCATTCGTTACAGCACGATCAGATCTTGGCTCATCTAACAGCTGCCTCATACTACGCTCCTTTATACCTCCCGGATATCCTGAATGCCAGTAAAACTTTTTATCGGCAAGCTTCCTACCGGTTAGCGCCACCTTATCAGCATTCACCACGATGACGCGATCTCCACAATCGACATGAGGAGAAAAATAAGGCTTCCCCTTACCGCGAAGAATGTTCGCGATAAGCGAAGCAACTCGACCGAGGACGAGCCCCTCAGCGTCGATCACAATCCACTTCCTAGAAACTTCAGAATCCTTAACGAAGGACGTACACATGCGTACTCGAGCTCTATTCCACAAAAGAAACACGAAGATGCTACCATAAGCCTGATATCTTTGCAACAACGCCACTAATATTTTTTTTCGTAGGTCCATTTTAATCATTGATTAACCTGAGATTCGCGTAGGATACGAGACAAAAAAACTCTCAATTTCTATCATTATTTGCAATAGGCAAGACTTAATCTGACAGATGTGTTATAACTAAGAGAGCGAAACGAACGAATTTGCCCTTAAAATAGGCTTCGTCCGTTTTGCTTCCGATTGTACCACATCTGTCAGATTAATTCTTGTCTTTTACAGATAATATCTTCGAATATTATGTTGGTGCTGAAGAGAGGATTCGAACCTCCGACCTACTGATTACGAATCAGTTGCTCTACCAGCTGAGCCACTTCAGCCCACACAGACATCCATTATACACTCATCCTGCCATCGATGGGCAGTCTTTTTGGTAAGATTAATTCCACAGGACGTATTACTTAGGATTTAGGATGGCTATAGATCTGCAATATTTTATTCCGTTTTTGAAAGATTATTTTCGCTGTATTCCTTACGTCTTCTAGACTGATATCTTTAATTATTTTCCTGATATTTTTTATGTCTAAAATTTTGTGTCCATTTCCAATATAAAGGACGACAAAGCTTATAATATCGCTCAAATTATCCATTATCATCTCGATCCCATCCAACAACTTAATCTTTTCTTTTTCAAGCAATTCGGCTGTAAGATATTTATCTGGAAAATCATCGATTATCTTTGTCATTTCTTTATCGGCCACTTTAACATCTTTCCCATCTCTTAATACCATCGATACGCTAAGACGCCCCTTATCGAAAGCACGGATATCGGCATAGGATCCGACGACGTATGCCAATTCCTTTTTATCAACTAAATTCTGAGACAGAACGGAATCCCCTCTAGCGGCCAACAAGTT
>JAISFY010000051.1 GCA_031263345.1 Holosporales bacterium
ATCCCACCCTCTCATAGAAACTGATCCTTATCAAAAGCCGCTTCGCTTTTCCTTTTGACAATCATCCGTTTCTATGATCGTTATTGGCGGAGAGAGGGGGATTGGCTCCCCATTACGCCACGGGGGTCGCCGTTCCTTCGGAATCAAACCCCCTTGGGGTTCGTATCCCATCAGCATATCATAAGATTATAGCAATAATATCAAGGCACGCTTCGCTCTAAAGGCCTTGACATTATAGCTATATTCTTATGGCGGAGAGAGGGGGATTCGAACCCCCGGCACGGCCAGGCCGTGCAGCGGTTTTCGAGACCGTCCCATTCAACCACTCTGGCACCTCTCCCTCCCTTCGTTTTGCAAAATACCACATCCTCAACCATAACTACAATATTATGCTCGTCAATTTTCAGGTGCAATTAATCCCTTCCCTTTACAAAAATAATCAGGCAGAATCATTCTTCAGATCCATTGTATAATTTGAACTAGCCAGATGAGCAGAAAGTTAGATAATAATTTTAAAGTAGCTGCTAAGAATAAAAAGGCAAAGTTTAATTATGAGATTTTGGAAACGCTTGAAGCCGGAATCATTTTAACCGGATCAGAAGTTAAATCGCTTAGGGCCGGGCGCGTTAGTATTAATGAAGCCTTCATCGGATCGAAGTCGGATACTAATGATTTGTTTTTATTTAATGCCGATATTTCTATTTATAACCAGGCGAGTTATAACAATCATGAACCCAGAAGACCTCGAATTCTTTTGCTTCATAAGATTCAAAGGAATAGATTTTTAAATGCTATTCAAAAGAAGGGTATGACGATCGTTCCACTGACTATGTATTTTAATCATAATGGATTGATAAAAATTAGCATAGCTCTCGCGAAAGGTAAAAATGTAGTCGATAAGAGAGAAGCGATTAAAACGAGGGACTGGAATCTAGAAAAGGTGAGAGTTCTGAAAAATTTTAATAAGTAAATCGTACGATGAGGATTAAAATACTCATCGAATATGATGGGACCGGATTTGCCGGATGGCAGAGGCAGGATAACGCCAATTCTGTCCAGGAGACCTTAGAAAGGGCTATCGAACAGATCATAAATTATCAAGGGAAGATCATTCTCTACGGAGCTGGACGGACGGATGCTGGAGTTCACGCTACGGGCCAGGTTGCTCATTTCGATTTCTCATCAGACATCCTCATCTCAAGATGGCAAGGAAATATCCGCAACTTAGTCAAAGCGATCAATTTTTATTTGATAGGAACGAAGGTGATAGTCCTAAACGCCGAGGTCGTTCCAGAAGATTTCCATGCTCGGTTCTCGGCCAAGATGAGACACTACGAATATATCATATTTAATCGGCCAGAGGCCTCCGTTCTACTAAATGATCGAATTTGGCACGTTCCTCGAATCCTCGACATCCACCTGATGCAGAGGGCGGCTACATATTTTATTGGCAGGCATAACCTCGGGGCCTTTCGTTCAGCCGAGTGTTCGGCAACAAAAATCACGCGAAATATATCGTCTGTGAATGTAACACGAATTGGAGCAATCATTGCGATTTCAGTATCTGCGCAGTCCTTCCTTCATCATCAGGTACGCATCATGGTCGGAACCCTCAAGATGGTCGGAGACGGGAAATACAATCCTGAATTTATATGGTATCTTCTTGCAGTGGGAGATCGAAGGCTAGCCGGTCCTACCGCTCCATCATCCGGGCTCTATTTGAGGAGAATCGATTATGTATCTGACTAAACCTGAAATTATGAGATTGATGAATATTTATGGAATTTCTCAGAGAGAGATACTTCTCATATTGGCCAATATATTAACAACCGACTATACATCCCTGTTTTTTGCAAAGAACATACAAATATCGGATGAAAAGTATCGCATTTTTTTGGAATTTTTGAAAAGGCATTCGAAGGGAGAGCCAATTGCAAAAATTATCGAGAAAAAAGAATTTTACGGAATCGAATTTAAAACGACGCTCGATACCCTTGATCCACGGCCCGAGACAGAATTGCTCATCGATTTATTTCGAGAAACTTATTCGGAAACTAATGAGTCAATCGAAGTTCTTGATCTTGGCGCTGGTACTGGGTGCGTCGGGCTCGTTATCCTAACCCTATATCCAGCGGCCAAATGTACTTTCGTCGATATCGATGAAAAGGCTCTCAACATAGCCAAATATAATGCGAGTAAACTGAATTTAGGATCGAGAAGTACTTTTATAAAGAGTAACTGGTTTTCCGAAATTACGGAACGATTCGATGCCATAATTACTAATCCTCCATACGTTCCGGATTGGTATAACCTATCGGGAGGAGCCCTGTATGATCCACCGATAGCCCTGTTCGGGGGGGAAGATGGACAGAGAGACGTTCAAATTATCCTTGGGGAAGCCGTGAACTATCTAAAATGCAACGGGGTACTCCTTATGGAGGGGCTGGATTTTCAGGCTAGGCACTACTGATACTGATGGTGATCCTTATACACTATATACACTACCTAACCGGCCATTATTACTAAACCTTTAGAGATAAACTAGAATAACGTACTACCGAAAACACTTAAAAAAATGTCTAGAATGAAACGATATTAACTTCCAAATTCCGGCCCGTATCGTTTGCTAAATTTGCTAAGCTGTCCCGCCGTATCGACCAATTTTAATCCTCCTCCGGTCCATGCCGGATGAGTCAATGGGTCGATGTCTAAGTTGACCGAGTCCCCGGCTTTACCATAGACGGAACGCGTCCTGATTTTATCTCCATTTGTCAACACGATCGTAATCTCATGATAATCCGGATGGATATTTTTTTTCATAATGCACCAAAAAAATGATTTCTTTTCTACGCACGATCCTGTACATTATTTCTACCGTGAACCACGGTCTAGAGTCAACTCATTTCTTTGCAGCGATTAATATGGGAAGACTTCGTCATATCGGGCGTTGTTTTCAAAAGGTCATTTTTAGAAGAAAAGGTATTATGAATCTCCAAGAATTAAAAAGTAAGTCCTTGGGCAGTCTTTTAGAGTATGCTGCGGAACATAATGTAGAGAATCCGCACATTCTGAGGAAGCAGGATTTAGTATTTTCTATCTTAAAAAAGGTTTCAGAGGCAGATATCCCAATTTTTAGTGTTGGTGTTCTAGAGGTTTTGCAGGATGGTTTCGGTTTCCTTAGGTCACCAGAATCTAACTATCTTCCTGGCCCTGATGATGTTTATGTTGCTCCCATGTTCATCAAAAAACTTGGCCTTAAAACTGGAGATACTATTGAATGTCAAATAAAGGCCCCAAAGGAAGTAGAACGATATTTTGCGGTATTAAAGATTACGCAGGTCAATTTTGACGATATCGAGAATATTAGGCGGAGGACGAATTTTGATAATTTAACTCCGCTGTATCCAGATCAGATGCTTTGCCTCGAGCCAGAAGTTACTACCAAAAGTACTGATGGCCTGACACAGAGGGTAATCGATCTGGTGGCTCCGATAGGGAAGGGGCAGCGCGCTCTAATCGTTGCTCCTCCAAGGACGGGAAAGACGGTCATGCTTCAGACGATTGCTCAGTCCATTACGGCTAAATATAAAGATGTGTATCTAATCGTCCTGTTGATCGATGAACGACCAGAGGAAGTTACTGACATGCAACGTTCCGTAGATGGGGAAGTGGTGAGCTCGACATTTGACGAACCGGCTACGCGGCACGTTCAGGTCACCGAAATGGTTATCGAGAAAGCAAAAAGGCTCGTCGAACACAAGCGAGATGTCGTCATCTTGTTGGATTCGATAACGCGTCTCGCGCGAGCATATAATGCTATCGTACCGTCATCAGGAAAGGTTTTAACTGGAGGAGTCGATTCGAATGCTCTTCAGCGGCCAAAACGATTCTTCGGAGCCGCAAGGAATATCGAGGAAGGCGGATCTCTTACTATAATTGCGACGGCTCTCATCGAAACCGGATCGAGGATGGATGAGGTAATTTTTGAGGAGTTTAAAGGGACGGGGAATTCGGAAATTATCCTTGATCGTAAGTTATCTGATAAGAGGGTATTTCCAGCGATCGATATTAACAGATCTGGTACCAGAAAAGAGGAAATCCTCATTCGTGATAAAGCTACCCTGTCGAAGATGTGGATTTTGAGAAGGATATTAAACCCAATGGGCACGATCGAAACTATGGAATTCCTCATAGAGAAATTAAAACATACCAAGACGAATGAGGATTTTTTTAGTGCCATGACTTCGTAGGCTATATTTTCAGAAAAATCTAATGCCTTATTGTATGGCTTTCAATTCGGGTTTCGTTTATCATAATCTTCATGGATTACGTTCTCAGCTATCTCAGAAAAATGGGTTCCTTTTTATCAGGTTTATTTATCCCTCATAATTCTAAAACCATAAAAAAATACGAAAAAATAGTTCGACTCATCAATGGATTTGAGGCATCTATCTCGGTCCTATCTGATAACGAACTGGCAAACAAGACGGTCGAATTCCGAACTGCTCTGAATAACGGAAAAACTTTAGACGATATTTTACCGGAAGCGTTTGCGGTCGTTCGAGAGGCCGCAAAGAGAGTCCTCGGGATGCGGCATTTTGATGTACAGCTTATTGGAGGTATTGTCCTTCATAAAGGACAAATTGCAGAAATGAAGACTGGTGAAGGAAAAACGCTCGTTGCAACCTTACCCGTTTACCTCAATGCCTTGGCCGGGAAGGGGGTTCATGTCGTTACCGTTAATGATTATCTCGCTAAACGAGATGCCTCATGGATGGGAAAAATTTACAAATTTCTCGGGCTTTCCATATCGACGATCATTAGCGGGATGTCAGATGCCGATAAGAGGGCAGCCTACCAGGCCGATATTTCTTACGGAACTAATCATGAATTTGGATTCGATTACCTGAGGGATAATTTAAAATTCTCAGAAGCGGATATGGTGATGCGTCCATTTAATTTTGCTGTTATCGATGAAGTCGATAGTATTTTGATTGACGAGGCGAGGACTCCTCTGATCATTTCTGGAGCCGATGACGGGGCCTCCAAGCTGTATGTTACCGTGGATTCTGTTATACGGGATATTTCAGATGAGGATTTTGAGAAAGATGAGAAAAGTCGGGTCGTTACTCTTACTGATGCTGGCGTCGAAAAAATCGAAGCTGGATTGAGAAGGCTGAATCTACTGATCCCAGGGACTGGCCTTTATGATTCGAGTAATATTAGCATCGTCTATCACGTTAATTGCGCCCTCAGAGCTCACAAGATTTTTACCAGAGATGTCGATTACATAGTTCGCAATGATCAAGTCATTATCATCGATGAGTTTACGGGTCGCACTATGGAAGGCCGAAGGTATTCGGAAGGACTTCATCAGGCCCTCGAGGCTAAAGAAAGGGTTGAAGTCCAGACGGAGAGTGTTACCGTCGCCACGATTTCGTATCAGAATTTGTTCCGGATGTATCCCAAACTGGCTGGGATGACCGGAACAGCTATGACCGAGGAGGCGGAGTTCGAGGAAATTTACAAACTCAAGGTCGTAAGTGTCCCGTCGCACAAACCCGTCATTAGAGTCGATCATGATGATTCGATTTATCTTACGATACAGGAGAAGGATCGTGCCGTTATCGATCTCATCAAGGAGTGTGTTAAAAGGAATCAGCCCGTGCTGGTCGGGACGACTAGTCTCGAACGTTCAGAATGTACTTCGCGATTATTGGAAAAGGAGGGTATTAAGCATAATGTTCTTAATGCGAAGCAACACGAAAAGGAAGCTTATATTGTAGCCGAAGCCGGAACGCCTGGGACTGTGACAATTGCGACAAATATGGCAGGGCGTGGAACAGATATTAAGCTTGGTGGATCCCTTGAGATGCGTATCGAGCTGGAGTGCGATGGCATTACCGATCCCATCGAACGAGAGAAGAAGATACAGGAAATAAAAGCAGAGATTGAGCGAAATCAGGAGATTGTCGTTAAGGCTGGTGGCCTATTCGTGATCGGGACCGAACGGAACGAGAGCCGTCGGATAGATAACCAGCTGCGAGGCCGATCTGGAAGGCAAGGTGACCCGGGGGCATCAAAATATTTTCTATCTCTTGATGACGATTTAATCAAGAGGTTTGGGTCTCCGAATTTTGGAAAAACCTTACGGAAGATGGGAGTACAGAAAGATGAAGATTTAACTCATCGATGGATCTCGAAGGCCATCGAGAAGGCTCAACAGAGGGTCGAAGCCCACAATTTCGATACCAGGAAGCAGCTATTGAGATACGATGACGTGATGAATGATCAGAGGAAGATAATTTATGAGCAGCGTCGGATCCTCATGAATTCGGATGATGTAACCGAATTCATAGAGACCATGATCTATAACGTTATCGATGATCTCGTCATAGTGGATTCTCAAAATGAGCTTGCCCCGTCCGAATGGAATTGGGATCATATGATCAAAACGGTAAAAACCGTTTTTGGGATTGATATTTCACAGGAAGAATTCGTTGCGGATCCTCAATTGAGTTGTGAGAATTTGTGTCAGAAATTGGATGAAATGGTTATCAGGTTTTATAAGGAAAAGCATGAAAAATATAGCGCTTTTATAATGAAATATTTTGAAAAGGATGCTGCTCTTAGGGTTTTGGATTATGGATGGCGAAATCATCTCGTTGTCCTCGAACATCTGAGGCGTGGGATTAGTCTACGATCATATGCCCAGAGAAATCCTCTGAATGAGTATAAAATCGAAGCATTCGAAATTTTCCGGGAAATGTTGAAAAGAGTACGGATAGATGTTCTAACGAAAATCTTCAACTTTACGACTGATCAGCCTGAGGCTAACTCCGTAACAGAAGATGACTATCCTACAATCGATGAAATTAATCTATCAAAATCGGAAATGATTGGAGAATTTCAGCCGATTGGTGTACAGGACAGTACTCCTATTATATCACGAAATGCTGAGTGTTACTGTGGATCTGGGAAGAGATATAAGCATTGTCACGGGACCTTAGTTAACGTAAAATTTACGGCACAGGGTACAAGTAATGTTCAGTCAAAAGATGTTGTCGGTAGTCAGGAGGAGCAAAAATAATAAAAACCAATCTACTTGTAAAAGGATTATTTTTGTTTGCTTTTTCGGGATAGCTCTATGTTGTGGGGGGTATCTGATTCGTGACCGGATGGCTGATACATTTTTAAGGTACCTCGATGATGCTTTGAAAATTGCTGGTTTTACGGTTAAAACTTTCGATATTCATGTAATGCGAGAAATGCCTGGCCATTCAGATCGAACGATGCTTATTCCCTGTGATTCTGCACGATTGTTAAGCTTCCTGGGAATGTCTAGGAGAGATAGCATCTTTAAGCTCTCCTCGCAACAGATTTACGAGAATATTATGATGGATACTACTATTCGATCTGCGAAAGTGCGTAAAAAACTTCCGAATATTATAGATATTACAATATTCTATAAGATCCCCATTGCTATATTTCAACAAGATTCAAAATTGATGTTAATCGATGATCGGGGAACGTTTATCAAGGATGTTACGGGTAATCCTCCCGATTATCCACTCATCGTGGGAAAGGGAGCTAACATAACTGCGAAGGCTATTCTCGATATCATCTCTCGGTACGGTGAAATTCGTAAAAATCTGAGATCATTAGCTTTTATCAGGGAGAGAAGGTGGAATATCGAAGTTGCTGGCTTAAAGGTTAAGCTGCCAGAGGATGGCGTGGAAGAGGCTCTAGAAACATTAAGAATCTTAATGCGGCAGCCAAATATCAATCGCAAGACCACGAAATGTATCGATCTTCGAATTGCAGGCAGCGTTATCATAAACGGTCTTAAGGTTAGTAAAAAAACTAGAAAGGGGGCAATGGTATGAGAATTCCGCAGATAACGGTTGTTGGATTCTGAGATTTTAGTGCATCGTAAAAATCGAGTTTGTTATATAATTCTTAATACATATTCGCTGAATTTGATGGGTTTTTTGTGAATTGTATTTCAGTAATGGATGAGTTTTTAAATTGTATATGCGAAATAGTATGGGGATGGCCCCTTATCATATCCATCATGATTATCGGTATTTACTTCTCATTTAGGCTCGGAATACTTCGGCTAGCTAGCTTCAAATTATCGATGAAATCCATTTTGCACACCGAAGAAAGTGATGGAGATATTTCGGTTTTTGCATCTCTTTGTACGGCCTTATCGTCGACGATCGGTACCGGAAATATCGTTGGCATCGCGGTAGCAATATCAATCGGCGGGCCGGGTTCTCTTTTTTGGTTATGGATTTCTTCAATTTTTAGTTTAGCAATTAAATATGCGGAAGGATTATTATCAATAAAATATAGAAAGATAGGAAGTAATGGGCTAGTAACTGGCGGCCCAATGTATTATATCGAATTGGGTATTCAAAACCATCCAGTTTTCGCAAAGATTTTAGCTAAATCTTTTGCTATTTTCGGAGTCATTGTAACACTCCTCGGGACTGGGACTTTTGCTCAAAGCAATTCGATAGCCGTATCTCTCCAATCGTCATTCGGAATTCCGATCACTCTATCTGCCGTCCTTATTAGCCTCCTGGCGGCCATCATTACGTTTGGCGGATTATTACGCATTGCCGCCGTCTCAGAAAAATTGGTTCCATTGATGGCCGGATTTTATGTTGGCGCAGCCATTTTAGTATTGCTTTTTAATATAACATCTGTGCCACACGCATTCTACTTGATAATTAATGAAGCCTTCTCCCAAGGTTCAGTCTTGGGCGGCGGTGTCGGAGTTTCAATTTCTCACGTTGTAAGTGTCGGGGTTAGGCGAGGAATTTATTCTCACGAATCCGGTCTCGGGAGCTCAGCCATCGCCTCCGCGACGGCTAAAACGAATTCACCAGCAAGACAGGGATTTGTATCAATGGCCGGGGCTATATTCAGCGTCATCATTTGTACGATGACAGGTTTCGTTCTAATCCTAACATGTGAATCGACAGGCCTTTTTAGTGAAGCCTGTGAATTGAAGGGAGCAACCTTAACATCATGCGCCTTCGGATACGGATTAGGAATAACTCAACTTGGGAAATATATCGTCGATATCGGAATAAGTTTATTTGCATTTACGACGATTATAGGATGGAATTATTATGGAGAAAAATGTATTCAGTACGTTTTTGGCGATAGATCCATTGTCCCGTTTAAAGTTTTATACATCGCCTGTGTTGCACTTGGACCATTTTTTAGTATTAACTCTATTCTCCTGGTAGCCGATACTTTAACTGGCCTTATGGCTTTAACAAATCTCATCGGGCTCGTAAAATTAAGGAAAACGGTGATAAATGAGACGCAGCGGTTTTGGAGCTCAAGTAAGAGCGCTTAGGAAGTTCTAAATACTCAATTAAATAGAAATGGCAAAGCGGAACCCATTACGTATAAAGAACTTATTTCAAATGAGTATTTTGAATTATACCTAAAATCACGATAACAGATCGTCCAATTTTTTCTTATAATCCGGATCATTCAAATAAAGCTCCTCAGTAAATTCAAAGAATTTACTAATTTTACGAAACAATTCTTCTGATATTATATGTTCTATTCTACATGAATTTGTTGCGGCTTCTTCCTTACTTAATTTGAGGATATTGCAAAAAAAATTATCCATCGTCTTAAATTTTTCTATTATCCTTTTGGCTGCATCAAGCCCGAGCTCCGTTAATGTTATTTGTGAATATGGTGTATAGTTAATATAACCTCCACGTGCCAGTATATTTAGTGCCGTATTTACAGATGATTTTTGTACCGATAACATATTTGCGATATCAGACATTTTGGCGTATCCATCTTGAGAAACCTTAATGTATATCGTCTTCAGATAATTTTCTTGGCTCGGTGTTAGCGTTACGGTATCCTCTATGGAACTTGTCATTCCAGCCTCAACTACCATTTATAACCTTAAATATTTAGTACATCATTTTTATGATTGCAACAATGTTGGCTTGCGCGTACTATGTTAGATATGGCTAACAACATGATTTGTGTTAACCCGTGATAAAGAGCGTCATCGATTTACAACCTGGTAAGAATGCCAAAATCCTAGAATTTGCAAATGCAAAGGTAGCCGATGTTTTCGAATCGATGGGATTGTTTGTCGGTCAAATGGTTCAAGTTATCTATAAATCTGGCACCGTCGTTATTAGCGTAAATCACAGGATGATAGCAATGAGTAGGGTATTAGCAGAAAGAATATATGTCTCATTGTAATCATTGTCAATTCAAGAGGAATCGAAAGATTGTCTTGGTAGGTAATCCAAATGTTGGAAAATCATCTGTTTTTAATATGTTATCTGATGAGTATGCTGAAGTTAGTAACTACCAAGGCACCACAGTCACCGTTGCGATTGCTCAAATTCATATTGGAACTCTTATTGATACACCGGGGATTTACAGTCTTACTGGTGATTCTCAAATCGATGAGATAACGAAGAAACATCTCAATGAAGCAGATTTTATAATCAATGTCGTCAACGCTGTAACATTAGATAGAGACTTGATTTTAACAAATCAATTACTACATATATATCATAACAAAATGATACTTGTCATTAATCAAATAGATGAAGCCGAAAAAAGAGGGATTGATATAAATTATGACGAACTATCCAAAAGGCTTGTGGTTGAAGTCGTTAAAGCGGTGGCTATCGACAGAATTGGGAAAAGGGAGATTTTCCAAGCAATTATGAACGGTTCTTGCCTACACCATTGTAACACATCAGACGTTACAGTCCTTTTGGATAGACATATAACGGTCAAATATACCGTATCAAAAATAGATAAATTTTTGCTAAATCCTATTTTTGGTTGGGTTACAGTCGCGTTTGTTTTATATGCGATTTTTAAGATATTAGGCGATGTCATCGCAGGGAATATTGTTGATAATTTCGTTTCCATTATTGATAAATTTTACATACCAATAGTATCACGATTTGCCTTTAATGTTTTAGGTAATAACTTTTGGACAGAGATATTGGTGGGAGAATTTGGCATATTCACCATGTCCGTAAAGATGATATTTGGCATATTGATGCCGATGATCATCGGGTTTTATATTATAATGTCCTTGCTTGAAGATTCTGGCTACATACCGCGCATCGCCGTCTTAACGAGTAGATTTTTCAATTTTTTGGGATTAAATGGAGATGCGATAATTCCGATACTCCTCGGATTCGGATGTGGAGCGCTGGGCACCATTTCCTGCCGAATCCTGAGGACTGGGAAAGAACGGGTCATCGTAACGGCTTTGATAGGAATTGCAGTTCCCTGCGCCGCTCAGCAATGTATAATCATCTCTCTCCTGGCCGCCACCAACGATGTCAGTGTATGGGGAATGTACATAGCGACGATGCTAATCGTTACGATCCTCTCTGGCAAAATCTTGAGTTCGTTCATAAAGGGAAACGGCTCGGATTTTTTTATAATGGATATTCCTCCATTGAGAATACCATCCATCGCAAATGGCTATCGAAAGACGAAGAATAGGGCTAAGAATTTTTTGAAAGAATCTGCACCCATTTTGGTTATAAGCTCCGGAGTAATCACGATTCTTCATAAATTTGGCATTTTAAATTGGTTACAATCTATCCTATCTCCAATCGTTAAAAGTCTGTTACATTTACCCCAAGAATTCGCAGATGTTTTTATTATGGGAATCATCAGGAGGGATCTGGCGGCAGTCGGGGTATTCGATATGTCTCAAAAATTCCTAACAACGGGAGCGCAGATTCTGACGGCTGCCATCGTTATCAGTCTGTTCGTTCCATGCATAAACGCGATCATTGTAATCTTAAAGGAGAGAGGATGGAAAATGGCGCTAACGTTATGGCTTAGCACGTTCGTCATCTCGATATCGGTTGGAGCAGTTCTCACTAGAATATGTGAAGGTGTTTTATGCGCATAGCCCATCCTTTCGAGCCCATTTTCGATGAAGAATCTCAAGTTTTAATATTAGGGACATTCCCATCAATAAGATCACGAGAATCAGGTTTTTACTATGGCCATCCACAAAACAGATTTTGGAAAGTTATGGCCTATATCACTAAGACCGATCAAATTCCTCAAACGATAAGCAGTAAAAAACACATGCTCATCAAAAACGGGATAGCCCTTTGGGATGTATTGCAAAGCTGCGATATCGAAGGCTCGAGTGATAATAATATAAGAAACCCCACACCAACAGATTTATCGATAATATTTAATGAAACGAACATTAAATATATTTATACAAATGGATTGCAATCATATCAATTTTTCAACAAATATCATGACAAATCTTATAACGGCAAACTTATAGAACTTCCCTCGACGAGCCCTGCTAATGCGAGGTATACCATCGAGCAATTAGTAACGATATGGTCCCAGATTGTGAGTTAAGAAGGCCTTCTGATCTGGGTCTCATGCAAAACGTACCAACCGAACGACGGCGGCTGTAAACGTAAGCTTCTAAATCACAAAATGTATCCATTTTAATCATTAGACTTCCTCCAAAACTACCAGAATCAGAGTTATTGCTAGGAGACACGGAGCACAGAAGCACCGTGTACAAGGAGGTATACAAGCATTCGAGCACCGGATTGACGCAGCAGGAACCTGATTGTGGAGGGGTTGGGAGGAAGTCTATTATTAAGGTCACCGTTTTATAACTGGATATGTGCATGAAATTGAAGAAATTAATTCCAAATGATGAAATAGAGGACACTGTATGTGGGAAAGTAGACAGGAAAAAAACAAAATTAATAAATCAAAATTAATAAATCGAATAATCCTAAATATCATAACTTATTGACAAATAGGCATCTCATGCATTACATTGCATACGATATAATCGAGAAGTCGTCCCGGAAAACACTTAGAGCAACAAGTAAAACGTTAAAAGAAAGCTTTTAAAGACGAGAAAATTCGGGTATGATGGAAGAGGTAAAGTCAGCATAAGCGGCATGATGCAAATGAGGACAATCGAGATGGGAGGCCAGTCCCATTTATACGATACTGCAATCTCTTATTACATCGTTCCTCTGCGATGGGTCATCGACTCCGATGAACGCACACAGTATAGGCATCGATTTCAGTATCCGATCAGGGTATCAGATGAAACAAGATCGGACATTACGCAAGAGGATGCAGACAGCTCGTTCGCATGTGTCATAGATGGAGATAAAATCAGAAAGCTATTCATTATAACAAATAGTTCCAAAAAAACATCGGAAGGGACGATATCAAATGCAAATAAAAACCGAAGAATAAATAAAGTTCCATCATTCATTTCAGAAAACGGTAACCTTTCAAGAAAGGAGATCTCACAGTCAACACCAAACGAAATACAAGCAATTACGTTTGGGAACCAGGTTTATCCATATCAACCAGAGCAGAATTATCACTACCCCCACCCCAATCAGGATCAAATCCCTCACCATATTTCAACAGGAGGACAAATACGAGCATGACCAATAAGAATCAAGTATCATCCCCAACATCAAGGAACCCCGAATCCAAATACAAAAGAGTCAAGAAGAACCAAGTTAGTGCTTTAATACTTGGACTACTAGCTGGTATCATTCCAACCCAACAGTGGGGAGCGACCGTAGCAGCGGTTCCAGAAATGCAGCCTAGGCTAGATCTGCAAGTATGTGCAGAATACCAAAAGATGCAAGCTGGGCTCATATATAGAAGCCTCATAGATCGATCCATAGTCACACGACATCAAATATTAGAAATAAAAGAATTTAACGAATGGATGGCCGAACTTGATCGAGGCTATGCTAAGTTAAAGTTAGCAATACAACAGGCGCGCACCACGATCGCCAAAGTTCCACCACACCGCATGTTGGAAGGATTGGAAAATGTGTTAGATCTAGTGGATACACAATTTGATAAAATATATGAAGATGGCAAAAACGCCTGCACCACAGTCTATGACATATCCTCGCATCAACGCAATCTATTACTGGCGTGTAAATTAGGTCACATATCCGCTCCCGACGTAGATCCCCTGTATCAGGTGTTAGCCGGTTTAATAGCAAGAAATGCCAAAGACACCATCCCAATGAGCAACATTTTCCAACTATATGCCGATATTACCAACCAAATCAACAACATCACCAAAGCGATACCCGAATTAGTAGCAGAATCCTCCAGTGGTACCGCGGGCATCGAAGAAGACGATGATTCCGACGAGTCATCCTCCGCCATATACGGCAGCCTCATAGAAATGTTGAACCAAGCTAAAGCCACAGACCAATTAGTTAGGAGATTAGTTACGGTCCTCGAACTTCCCCTTCCCGAAATTTACAGTGCGCTCGGCGAACAATACAAACCAAGCACCACATGGGTCGGCGGACAAGTCGTGCACATCGTCAAACTTCAGAAAAGATTGGAAGAGTTCTACACTAAATACATAAAAGGGCAAGCATCACAGCGAGGACTCACCCTGGACAGCGACGGCGACGGCGAGCGCGAATCAGAAAAAAGAGAATTAGACTTGAAGGACGTGCTGAGAAAAAGTTCGGGGTTGGCGGTGAGGTACGTTGAGATGTTGAAACACCCAGACACTGTTTCAGAGTTACACCAATTGTACAGTCAGCCAGAAAGAATCCAAACCCTAATAGCCACGCTAAACACTACGTATGGTGTCATTAGTTGGGAAGAATTGGGCCTCATCCAGGACATCCTGGCAGCATCATCTCACGCCCCGGCCACTGCCGAAATAACCACCAGCATCCCTGTCGACGACGTCATCAAAAGCAAGTGCAGAGGATATGGCGCAATCATTACCGAAGTCATTCCAACCTCGGCGCCTTTCTCGGGAATCCCCACCACCAGACTTACCGAACTGATTGGCAAAGTCATCGGAAAAACAGCAAAACCATCCCAGAGCAGAGAATTCAGATCATATTATGACCAAATACTAACACACATCCCAAGTCTGAGCGATCGTCACAGCCCCGAAGAATGGCTTCGTATAAGGATGAATAGAGCAATGGCTAAAGACATCCTCTCATTCATCGAAATTATCGATCAAAACCATAGGTATCCCCCCGGCGAGAGCGGCGCCGTGCTAGAATCCATATATTCCAGAGACAACCTACAAGACATTGTCGGTCATACGGGTCTCCAGCCCCCCCCCGTCGACCTGCTCCAAGGCGCCCCTCCCCCCGACGGGGAAGCCGAGCCCCTCCCGCAGGCCACGGTCACCGAGATCATCAGGCAAATGAAAAGTGGGAAACTCAACAAACAAGGAGAAAGGTATCCCATTAAGATAGCAGGAGTATCCACCAGTCACCGGGCACAAATACACGCCGCGGTAGAGGCCGAGAAAAGGAAAGACTCCAAAGCGACATGGCTAAAAGTCGGATACACAATCCCCACAGTAGATGGGGAGCCCCTCAAGATATTCCCGTCAACTATGAGAGCGCCAGGGCAACAACCCAATAGACAAGGGCAGAGGCAGGCCCCCCCAAGAGCCGGTAGGAACCAAGCAGGGCAAGGGGCGCAGGCAAACCTACAGCGGAGGCCAACACAGCCGCCCGTAGCTTCGCCCCCACCCGTAGTACAGTCCCCACAGTGGCCAGTCCAGCAAGCGGTGAGGACAGTCCAGCCCCAAGTTGCAGAGCCCTCCGCCGAGGT
>JAISFY010000052.1 GCA_031263345.1 Holosporales bacterium
TAAGGAATGGTAGTTCCACGCCGGTTTCAAAAAACATTTCGGCAAATTTCGGAACAACAAATAATAACCAGAAAATTACAACGCCCACAGCGAATCCGAGGAGAATCATAGGGTACATCGCTGCAGCTTTTAAGCGCTTACGGATGGCCATCGTCGTGGACAGATAAGAAATGATACTTCTTAAGGCCTCTGGTAGCCTAGCTGTCCGCTCGGCCACTTCAATAATGTTTACTGCTAAAGTATTAAAATAATCTGGAAAATCAGCAATCGCCTTCGATAGAGATTTTCCATTTTTAATACTGTTCATAATCGCAGTACAGATCGCGCGAGATCCCGGATCAGGGAATAGCTGTGTCGCAATATTAATAGCGGAAACCAATTCCAGATGGTTTTCAACAAGCTGAAGAAGAGTCTTGAGAAAAGGCATGGTAAACATCTCAATGAGATTATTCATCCTGCTCTTATAAGATTTTAAGTGAATTACCGAGGCTCCAGAACGCCTAAGACGGCCTCGCAAAACGGCTTCTGATTCAACAAAAAATAGTTCGACCCTGATTTCTCCGGTCGCATCCAGTATTTTACAGCGGAATAGTTTCACCTACTCCATATCCCCTGCCGGCAGCAACAATCTAGTACAAAATATTTTAAAACTTTTTCAGGGTCAGCCCTACTGGCCTCCGAGATCCCCTTCCCTATCACCATAGCTAAAGATCGTATTCGAATCTCAGTTCCTCCATCGCCATACGAGCAAGTCTTATGATGTGCTGCCCCGCATGGCGAGGAGAGTACAGGTTGCCCCCGCTGCTACCACAAATCCTATACCCCCTATGATTCCCCATTTGTTTTCTGTGATAAACTGCAATGCTCTCTCTCGAGCCGATTGCTGCCTCATGGGGCTTTTAGCCGTGACAGGGCCATTCCTAGGCATCCATTCTTTTTTTTTACACTTAGTACGCATCTGCTCTATTGTTACGGGAGCAATATGCTCACCAGGACACGCACTCTGCAGCCGTGCGTTCTCTTTCGCTATTTGATTCATCGCACCATTAAGTCTTAAAGCACGGATGTTGTAGCCCATTATCCACAGTATCTTATAATATACTGTATCAGGAGTATGGGTACCTGCCTCACTACCCGATTCTGCTGGATATTTGCTATACACAAATTGTGGAAGAATTCTTACGAGCTCGTCATATAGGTAAATTTGAGAACATGGATGTGGAACGGCGACGAGCGGAAGTTTAGTTTTCCCCTGATTGCATTGAAGCAATTCATCGGCCACGCTCGCCCCAGTTTGAAATACCGCTTCGCTTTCATTCTCACCAAAATCCTCCGGCCAGCTTGGACACAGAGCCAACAATTTTTTTAAGTCTCCGCATTGAGTAGAACCGGCGATATCCTTGGCAATGTTCACTGGATTTGAATCGTTACTTGTCGCCACCGTAACCGTAAAGAGCATTAGCAGTACCACCATTTTACAAATTGACATATTTCATTTCTCCCTCATTTTACAATCTTTTTCTTTTTGGAATCGTGTCTTAGTTAGTAATACATTTTTTTTATTAGAAAATCGTTAATATTAATCTAAATCTTCGAGGCATTATTAAAATGGTCTGGGATCCGGTACGAACCTCTGCAGCCTGATGTCTGCCGCTGGCAGATGCTTCCGCTTTTTTATAATTTTAACCCTAATCAAAATCACGAGCTCAACGATATCATCCCCCGTACCGTAGGATGAAACGATTTCTCCAGCACCCGGAATATCCTGAATGATAGGGATTCCAGCCTTAAGTTTCGAAGACCTAACTTCCATAAAGCCCCCAAGAACTGCTATCTCTCCGTCATTCAATTTCAATACTGACGTTACCTCTCTTACCTCTGTAACTGGAACCTCAGAAGGTTTATAATCGCTCTTGTTATCTGAATCGATCGATCTAATCGCAATATCAACTGCCGGATCATGAACGGAGCTCGCAAGTTTTGTTATCGTCGGTCTTAAGAATAACGTAACCGTATCATTTTCAGCATCGATTGACGGCTGAACGAACATCACGAACCCTATAGGAACAGTTTTGATATCACTCGAAACCGTAACATCCTCTCGCCTTGAATCAGAAGTTGAATATGTTTTGTCGTAGTTTAATTTAAAATATACGTAGTTTTGCGCAACTTTTAAAATAGCAGCTTGATTGTTCATCGCCGTAAGCCTTGGGTTTGAGATCATTCGAGTAGATCCGAATTCTTCGAGAGCTTTCAAAATTGATGGCAGTCCGTGTTCCGAACCACCAGTTTTATACGATAAAGTGACTGGAGTTCCGTGGGAAAGCTGGTTACTAAGACCACCTATGCTTATCGTACCAAAATCTGCTTTAATTTTGCTTCTCTTGCTAACAAGATCCCAATCTATCCCTCTCCTGTATTCATTCTTCAGAACTACCTCAACTATTTTGGCCTCGATTAGAACCTGGCTCATCGTGGCCTCTTTAACCTTTTCTATATAATTTTTAATCTGCCTATGAATTTTTGAATTCGCGTGAACGGTTATGATTCCAGATTGCCGATTGACAGAATAGCTAGCGACTTCATCTGCCCGATTCCCAATGATAATCTTTATTCCGGTATCCAATTCCGACCAAAAATCACTCTTCGCTACGACCGTTACTGTACTATCGGAAGATCCGTGCCCACCCTTTTCAGAAATTTCAGAGGGAGGAGAAGAAACTTCAGTTGCAATCGAGATTTTATTTTCGCTATCGCGAGAAAAGTTAAGAAATTGGATACTGTATGTTTCAGTATACGGCTCATCCTTCATGACCCTGACGAATTTATCTCGGATGGTGTATCGCAAATTGGCTATATCGCAGATGGCGTCTAAGACTTCTATAAACTTCTTTTTATTGGCGCGAAAAATGATTTTGGAGTTAATTGTAGAGTCTATCTGAAAATCAATATTCAATTTTTTAGCGGTTTCACACAGCACCGATCGTATAGTTAAATTTTCATTTAAAGCGAGTGAGACTTCTTGATTCAATATTTCTGGAATTACGATTTTTTGCTCTGCCGGGTGAGCTTGATCGAATATTTCTGCTTCATCTTCGATCGGCTTTGCCATATCTCGAACAGCATCGCTAGTAATACCAGACGACATATATTTCTTTTCAACAAAACGGTCACAAGATGTAAGAAAAATGAGAATCACAAAGACTAACGACAGGCGATTACTCAATGCTGACAAGCTGATAAAATGGAGCGTAATTTTAGTGTATTACAAATTCCCTTATAAAATATCAATGTCTAGGAATAGATGAACTACGAAATACCAATAATATACAAGATGTCAGCTTAAAATAAGCACATCATACAGAACAGCAAAAGTGGCAATAAAATTACCAGCGCTATTTTAATCATTTCATCCTGACGATACCGCGGCAAGATTGCTCTAATCAGGATTAGGAGTGATATCATACTGATTGTACCAAGAATTACAAAATTCCTTAGAAATATAGTCGAAATTAGCGCAGAGTAAAATATCAAATTTAAATAATCGGAGAGATATATTAGTCCAAATAATATTCCACCGTATTCGACATATGCTCCAGAAACGATCTCAGATTCGGCTTCTGGAAAATCAAATGGAATTTTCTTAGCAACAATAAGTATTGTAACAAAAAAAATGATGAATAGTGGAATTTTCAATAAAAACCATAAAAAGCTATCAGTGATTTTTGTTATCATTAAAAGGTCGGTCGTGTTCGTTCCCAGTATTATACAGACCATCGATAATACGAATGGGACATGTGAACCGACGTGTTGAAGATAAGCTCTCGTTCCGCCAATAACACCAAATTTCGAGTGAGAGGCCGTACCGATCATAGTTTCGCAAAAGACGACGATGGAATGTAACAGGAGGAGAATGATAAGACCGTTCTCTGATTTCCATAGAACGAAATTATTAACGAATGGAATAAGCGATAATTGGATCAGCGCCACCGCGAACATAAGGCAAATTGCGAAGATCGCTGGACCCGAATGACTATCCAATGCCTGCCGTTTAAATAATAACTTCAGTGCATCGGCAATCGGCTGTCCGATACCGAAAATACCGCAACGATCTGGCCCTACTCTTAATTGAATCCAACCAATTAATTTCCTTTCGAATAGCGATAAATAGGCTGCGCTCCCGATACAGATCGTAAAAAAAATTACACACGTCAACGAAAACGAAATCAACACAAAATCACTGTCGCGCGAGAATCGGAGTCGGAGACCAGGCCGGATACGAAGCATCATTAGGAACTGGTATTCCCCGAGTATGTTGCCCGGTTATATCGATGACCTCGATTCCAGGCTTATCTTTTGGCCCGGACTGTTTCGTATACGCAATGTATCTCCCATTCGATGACCAACATGGAGCCTCGGCGAGATATTCACTAGCAATCGTTCTCTCCCCAGATCCATCCGGTTTCATAAGACATATGGAAAAACGCCCTCCTTTCTGCTTTGAACAGGCAATGAGATCGCCGCGAGGCGACCATACGGGTTGTGAATATTTTCCATCGCCCAAACTGATTTTTCGCACATTGGAACCATCTCTATTCATCGTGTAAATCTTCTCTTTTCCATCTCTGTTCGATGTAAAAACAATGTATTTACCATCTGATGAAAAATCCGGAGAAGTATTGATACAATCATGTGGCGTCAATTGTATAAGTTTGTTATCAACAAAATTAATTCCGTAGATCGCCGATTTACCATCAATTATTATCGCAAACACTGCCCATTCACCATCGGGAGAAAACCGCGGAGCATAGGTCATCCGGACAGGATTACCGTGATTCTCTTTAATCAGTTTTTTCATCATTGCTTCACCAAGCATTAATCTCCTGGAACGAGAATCCAGATACATAATGTATACGTGAGCTGACTTACCGAGGGCGTCGTTCTTCGCATTATCACGATATGATACAAATGCGATCATCTTTCCATCCCTAGAATATCGAGGAGTTAAGTTCAATTCTCTATCATCAGTAAGACAAATTCGGTTATGCCCATCTTGATCGACCATTACTAATCTAGTCGTACGCTTCGAGCTTTCTTTATCGTTTGCCGTTTCAACGTAAATAATGTTAGTATTAAAATATCCTTTTTCATTAGTAATTCTCTCGTATATATAATCGGCTATTATATGAGCAATTTTTCTTAATTCCGACTTAGCTCCCTTTACCTCGAGGAGGAGCATTCTCTCTTCAGTTACGACGTCAAATAACGTGAATTTAACTGTAATAGAACCAATTCCAATCTTTACACTTCCGTAAACGAGAAACCTGGCATTTATAACTCGCCAATTCCTTAGATTTGGACCACGTACTGATAAATCGCGCTGAGATTCGAGAAATTTTGAAGCATCGATTGGAGCAAAAAGACCGGACAACTCCAAATCGGATGATATAATCTTGCTGAGTTCCCTTCCAATCGATAACTCACCCTTCCATTCTCCGAAAAAATCTTGGATCGCGATGGGGTCTGGACTGAACATCCCCCTACTTATCTCGATCTTTAGGGCGTTTACAGTAGGAGTAAGACTTATAAGAACAATGAATAAGATTTTGAAAAACATGGAATACAGGATGAAAAAAGGCCAGACGCATAACGATATCGTATTATACCATGATATGATCTCAATTTCTCACGGCCCAGACTAAATCTCTTACGTAACTTTCAATAATCAGCTTATCGCCGTATCAATCGGATATTAGAACACTCCCCAATGCTCTCAGCGTTTCTTCGCAATATCCAGATTCCGGTTCCGGAGGGGGCCAGGCAAAACCTACTAAAGACACGTGACGCCTCCGAGGGAAATCGAGGGAACAGAGCGCAGTTTATTACGTTCGGGATTCGAACTTCCATACCCGCGTTCCGCCCTCATCACATTGGGGACGAACCTAAATCGCCCTAGTGCCCCCCCCCCTCCAGATCCATAATTATGACCGGTATCCGCACCGGAGGTGGTTTGCCCCTGACGAGGGGTCCTAGGGGGGGGGGGCCCCGGCTGGGTTGCTCCCCCTCTCTTACCGGGGCTATGGGAGTGCGGGACCCGTGGGGGGGGAGGCTGTGATCTCTGCCCAGAAACTGTTCCTATAGCTATCCCTGGGGTCGGGGCGCAGGTCCGATGCCTGGGGACTCGTTCTATTCATGACCATGAATATGCCAAGGGCGTCGTCTAACCCTATTAGGCGGTGAACCTTGGATGCCGAAGCCCTAACTCGAAATACATTGGCCATTGACTGACCTCTCTGGGGTCTTCCTGGATCGGCCTCTGGAATGATTTGTGCGGGGTTGTGGTCCGGATATACCATTGTTCTATATGCGAACTGTGCTTGTTTGGTGTAAGCTGGGCGGCTATCGTGTTCTGAGTGTTTTTTTTGGTCTGCGGCTTGGATGCTGTCCGCCATGCGGCCCACTGTGACTGCGATGTTGGGGGAGATTGCTCGGACGTGTGGGAGGGGGATAGGTCCGGTTCTTGTGTACATAATATCCTTGTACGCTTGAATTCCGTGGATGACTATGTCGGATAATGCTGCGATTTCGGCTTCTTCTTCTTCTTCGCTTGAGAATTCGGATGGGCTCCAACTTAACCCGGTGAGGTAGTCGCGTATTAATACCTTAGCGCGATTAGGGTCTTTGGTGTTAATTGATATTTGGGGGAGGGATTTGGCGTTGGGGATAACGACTTTTTCTATCCAGTGATTAAGCATGCTAGGCGCGAATTGGCTTCCTGGCTGTTGGGCTCCCATGCTTGTGATAAGGGGGGACACGATGTCGAATATACTTTTGAGGGACTCGTAGACCTTTCTTGGTAGCTCGATCAGGTTGTGCGTGTCCTGGGTTGATAACTCATGCTGGTCAATTTTGGTGAATTCTCTTTTGATATAGGCGAGAACGATTCCTAGTTTGATTCTGATTTGCTTGCCGGCTGACTGAATGTTTTGCAATGCTCTGTCGCGTCCATTGTTTTCATACTCGCCTAAGCGAGTGAATAAGATGTTTATCCCTTCTTGGTAGATGTCTAGTGCATTATTTACGAAGATGATATCCTTGTATTGTTCTTGTGTACTGAGCTCTATTAATTGGTCGATGAATGTGGATGCTGTGTTTATTGCTTCCATTAGGTATCTTACGGTGGATTCTTCACAGCAGTCGATTACCCATTGTTTCATGTGGTGATTTTCGTTATTTTTGACCATTATTACGTTTAATAACTTGGTTTGGTACAAAATATCGGAAACCTTGGGTAAGATAAATTGTAGATCAGGATTTATTGCAGCCCGGTAGAATCTCTTCCGGGTCTCAATTTCCCGTCGGATTTCGGCTAGTTCGTGTGGGAGGATGGTGTCCTCAGGTCTGATTGCGTAGGTCTTGAGGGTGTCTGTGACAACTTCTAGAAGATTTATAGATTCTTGGTCTACTTCATCGATTACTGCGGTGGGAGCTGACATGGTTCTGGAGGGGGGCCTGGCGGCGACTCTGCTCAGGTGTAATGCGGGCGCTGATGCGGCGGCTTGTGCGGCGACTTGAGTGAGGTCGCTTTTCCTGAAGAGTGCGGGGTTCTGGGCCTGTGGGGCGGTTTGGGGTGCTACTGCGCTCGTGATGGAGGCTCGGGGATCTGGTGCCCTTTGTCTGTCTTTACTGCTCACCTGCTGGATGAGGATAGCGAGTGTGAGGCCTAGCGTGATTGTTTTCATGCGGGCGAGGCCTCTCCCCGTGGGTTCCACGGGGGTTCTCGGATTACTGGACTTGTGGTTTTGCATTTTGTTTAGTGCCTC
>JAISFY010000073.1 GCA_031263345.1 Holosporales bacterium
AGCTCTAGTGTCTTGTGTTACTGTTGTCCTGCTCTATGGGGTAAGTAAGGTCCTTCCCTGTAAACAGTTGGTATGCTGGTATAAGGTGATGATATGCCTCATAGTCATCTGTTACAAAATCACGTCCTTCTATCCCTATCTCATCTAGAAACTCCCCTAGTGTCTCCTTATCTCTCTTCCCTATCATCCAATGAATAATCTTCCTTGCTTTCAGATCATATGCTTTCCATATCCTAATCTGTCTCACCATAGCCCCAGTGTGTAGTTATGACGCTAAAATCGTACAGCTTCCCCGACCAAATCCTGTGAAATCATACCTTCTGGGAATTTCATGGGATAGCTTAGAGCCGTTGGTCCCTGAGGGTTTCGAGGATTACCTGCAGGTTTTGTATCTATTACCCGTGCCTAATGTTTACGAGCTATTTTCCATAGTGGAATTGATCCTCAGGCTTCGTAGCTCTATCGGTTTGGCAGTGCCGTCCTGGTTATTATTGGAGTGGATGTTTGTCGTTCAAATACAACTTCGATTCGAGACTGGTTTTGCCTTACCAATATTCTATTGAACGGTAAGGAACCATTCTTGAATAAGTACGCCGGGATTGAATTGTAACTAGTGATTCCGTAACGCAGCCAGTATTCCACATCCCAAAAGGGATTAGAAATGAGGATCTCAGGTATCAATTGCTCGGTCCGGATGGCTGAGTTACAGCTTAGATCGCCGCGAGGCGTGAATGGGAAACTCCCCAAGGAAATGGAGATATTTTCTTCTTTGCATAAGTATATTCCGTAGATATTCATCTTGCCCTGACTCGCCGAGCATTTCTCGGCTGTAAACATCATACACGCTATGATCATGATCGTAGTACTAATTTTCATTCGAATGCACCTTTCACTGTTGATCTATTATTGAGTGTGGAAGGCAATTGACCCCATACTCAACAACTAATTTACCTGGTCCTGTTAAAAAACTATAATTTTAATTGGGCAGCTCATTCTGGGAGTGATGCTGCTAACCGTTGGTATTGAGCTGGGTCTAGGGCTTCCGGCCTGCATTTTGGATTAATGCCACAGACCGATAGGGCCTCTATCGCCGAGTCATTCGTATATCGGTTTTTGAGGATGTTGTGGAGCATTTTCCGCCGCTTCTGAAAACACATCGCAGTTAGTTTTTGGAGTCTTTCAAGGCCATCCTCTGTCACTACTGTTTTTCGTGGGGTAATTTTCATAACTGTTGATTTTACCTTCGGAATAGGATAAAATGCTCGGTTTGGGATGTCGAACACATTTTCGACTTTACATTGGAGTTGGGATAAAATGCTCAGTCTACCGTATGTTTTAGTTCCTACCGTCGCGCAGATTCTGGTCGCTACCTCCTTTTGAAACATCAGGATCATCTTATCTATGCCTTCTGGATCGAGTATCCAGTTCGTCAGTAGCTTAGTTCCTATGTTGTACGGAAGGTTTGAGAGGATCGTGATCTTTTTATTAGGACTTAACGATTGAGGTTTTATGTCCAATGCATCTCCATATATAAATTCCAATCTATTCTCGTAACCTGCGGCAAAATCACTGTGCAAGGCCTCAAAAGTTGGATCTTTTTCTATGCAATAAAGCTTTACCGGCTTACATATTTCCATTATCGCTGAGGTGAGTCCGCATGGACCAGGTCCTACCTCAACTACGATTCCTCCCTCCGATAAAGGTATAGCACATCTCGCAATTCTTTCCAAAATCCTACGATCAAACAAAAAATGCTGCCCGAATCTTTTACCCCGCTTATGATCCACAAACAGGTTATACCGTTCGAGTAATTTAATCCCCGTTTCCATGTCTATAACCTCTAGTCAAAGAAAGAGGCCCTAAAATTGAGCCTCTTCTCGGATGGATAATTAATAATCCATTCCCATACCGCCCATCCCTGGATTCGGTGAACACGGAGATGGTTTCGGTTCCGGCTTTTCTGTGATTACACATTCCATAGTGAGTAGAAGCCCAGCAATCGAAGCCGCATCCTGCAAAGCCGTTCTAACGACCTTCGTCGGATCCATAATGCCGGCCTTAACAAGATCTGTATAAACATCTCCTGACGCATCGTAACCGTAATTGAAATCATCTTTCGCGAGAACGTTATAAACGACGACCGCCCCGTCGACCCCAGCGTTATCAGCTATCTGACTTGTTGGCGCCTTTAGAGCCTGCCGTACGATATTGAATCCAGCCCTCTGATCATCATTTACCGGCTTCAGGGAATCAAGTTGCTTGATTGCTCTCAGCAAGGCAACTCCCCCCCCTGGGACAACTCCTTCCTCGATCGCAGCCTTTGTCGCATGCAAAGCATCGTCAACACGGTCCTTCTTTTCCTTTACTTCGGCCTCGGTTGCTCCTCCGACCCTTATAACGGCAACTCCTCCTGAAAGTTTTGCGAGTCTTTCCTTGAGTTTTTCTGTATCGTACTCTGATGTCGAATCTTCAATATGGGTTCGAATCTGAGCACATCGACCCTGAATATCGTCCTTTTTCCCTGCTCCTTCTACGATCGTCGTATCATCCTTCGTAATCGTTATTTTCTTAGCTGAGCCTAGCATCGTAATGTTGACATTTTCTAATTTTATTCCAACCTCTTCAGAGATTACGGTTCCACCGGTCAGGACGGCGATATCCTCCAGCATCGCTTTCCGCCTATCTCCAAATCCAGGAGCCTTAACGGCTGCAGCCCTTAGCCCACCGCGCAGCTTATTAACGACCAAAGTTGCAAGAGCCTCTCCTTCGATATCTTCAGCGATAATAAGAAGAGGTTTCCCAGATTGGACGACTGCTTCCAAAACAGGAAGTAAAGGCTGGAGATTGGATAATTTTTTCTCGTAGATCAGGATGTATGGACTGTCCAATTCGCATATCATCTTTTCGGAATTTGTAACAAAATAAGGGGATATATACCCGCGATCGAACTGCATTCCCTCTACGACATCTAACTCGGTCTGAAATGATTTTGCCTCTTCGATTGTAATAACCCCTTCCTTCCCGACTTTCGCCACCGCACTCGCCAACATATCTCCGATTTCTTTTTCTCCATTTGCCGAAATGGTCCCGACTTGAGCTATCTCTTCATTCGTGGAGACGGTCTTAGTCTTTTCCTTCAGCTGTGCGATCGTAGCATCGACTGCAATATTTATTCCTCGTAAAAGATCTATCGGATTTGCCCCTGCGGCAACCGATTTGAGTCCTTCCGTAAGGATAGCCTGAGCCAGAACGGTAGCCGTCGTCGTTCCATCTCCTGCGAGATCCGAGGTTTTGTTCGCTACCTCTTTAACCATCTGAGCTCCGACATTTTCGAATTTATCGGCGACCTCGATTTCTTTAGCGACGGATACACCATCTTTAGTGATTCTCGGAGAGCCGTAAGATTTTTCGATCAAAACGTTTCTTCCTTTTGGTCCAAGCGTTACCTTGACGGCATTAGCGAGAGTATTAACTCCTTTCAATACTTTTTCCCTAGCTTCTGAGCCAAAGCGAATATCTTTTGCTGCCATAATCGTTATCTCCCATAAATTTTAAAAAACTAACCAAAAATACCCATGATATCTGATTCTTTTATTACAATATAATCCTTCCCGTCGATTTTGATCTCGGTTCCAGACCATTTCCCAAAAAGAATCCTATCACCAGCCTTCACCTGTAGCTGAACAACCTCTCCAGTTTTCTCGGATTTGGTTCCAGGACCAACAGCAATCACGGAACCTTCCATAGGCTTTTCCTTCGCAGTATCCGGGATGATAATTCCTCCACTCGTTTTAGATTCCGATTCTGTGCGCTCAACCAACACACGGTCGTACAATGGCCTAAATTTCATGATTTGTCTCCTTCCTATTAGCAATCTAACAACTTGAGTGCTAATCTATCTCAAAAGCCACGTTATGTCAAACTATTTTTTTCGCTCTACAGGAGCAATACTGAGCGAAAGTGATTGGCGGCAACATAAGCTCATGCATTGTGATTACTGGCTGAAAGTTTTTATTGACTCCATCTCTATAAATCTGATATTCTTTATCCTCGAAATTTGTTAAGTTTATCCTCGAAATTTGTTAAGAATCAGGAAGGCTGGGTTTTTCTTGGGTGGTTTTTGGCCTATATCCTTAGATATTACTCATTACGGAAGCTACACCAAAATGGAAACGATACCTATGACCTTAAAAGGGTTCGAGGATTTACAAGAAGAATTGAAACGCCTCAAAAATATTGAAAGACCACAGATTGTTGAAGCTATAGCTTTTGCTAGAGCCTTGGGAGATCTATCAGAAAATGCTGAATATCATTCCGCTAAGGATAAGCAGGGCATCGTCGAGGCGAGGATTGCCGTGCTCGAAGATAAATTAAGCAAGGCTGCCATCGTTGATGTTTCCAAGATCGTTTCGGATACTATCAAATTCGGAGCGACCGTGGAAATCGAAGATCACGACAGTGGGGTAGTTACCAAATTTCAGATTGTTGGTAGCGATGAGGCTAACATTAAAGCGGGGCTTTTGCCGATAACATCCCCAATAGCTAGGGCCCTTATTGGAAAACGTGAGGGAATTGATATTGAGGTATCGACTCCCAACGGGACGAAAGGATATACTGTTCTCAAGTTGACCTACGTTTAGTCGTTGAGGATTGACTCTTGAGGCAAATAGATCGTTGGTCGCAGTTTTTTCTGTGCGGGAAGAGTAGTGGTGATCATGCGACAATCATTTGGATTTGTTGCATGCATATGTTTTGGGGCATTGCGACTTCTATGGTTTTTTCTCTTCTTCCGATTTTTATTGTCGATGAGCTGCATGGGACAGCGAAATCGTTCGGCTTACTAGAGGGGGCGGTTACTTTCTTTTCCTTTATGGCGAAGCTGTGTGCGGGATTTTTGATGGATATTTTCAGGAAAAAAAGACCGATGCTTCTGACTGGTGCGTTCCTTACAGTGTTAAGCAAACTATTTTTAGCCCTCTCGTTTAATGTAGCATGTGTATTTGTCGCGAAGTCTCTCGATCGATTCGCGAAGGGCTTACGACACGCGCCGACGGATGCAATTCTTGCAGAGATTGCTGCGAAAGGCGGTTTTGCTTATTCCTTTCGGTATATGATGATCGTTCTCGGGGCATTTAGTGGATCTATCCTAACGTCCTTCATTGTCTTTAGTTTTGGACAGAACTTCAGACTCATTTTTGCAATAGCCATAATCCCCACGATTATTGCTCTTTTTATCTTAAAGACAAAAATTAAGTATAAAGAAAACGATGTTTCTCTTCTTCGAGAGAAATATAGATGGACTATTAAAGATGTTACTCATATGCCCGTGATTTACTGGCGCTTCATTGTTGCGGTTACTTTTCTTATGTTCAATAGATTCAGTGAAGGATTTATTACGCTTATGGCGAAAGATGTTCTTCCTAATTCAGTAGAAAAATTTCCGATATTTATGGCAGGCTATGAAGTATGTGCGATAATAACTGCGCTAGTTATCAGTAAATTTGCCGATAAAATAGATGGAACGAAATTACTAATAGGTGGAGTATTCATTGTTTTCAGTGCAGATCTTTTCGGTATATTTTCTCATAACTTTTATACGGTTATTGCGGTATATCTTTTATCTGGAATCCATATGGGGGCAACGCAAGGACTAATGGCATCGACCATCGCCAAATGCGCTCCAAAACACCTAATCGGGACTGCATTCGCGCTATTCTACGGAATTGAGGGAATTGCTTTGTTTATTTCCAACTATTTTGCTGGAATTTCGTCACATCTTGCCACCGCCTGCTCTATAAACCCCTCTTCTGGTCCCTTTATGATTGGCGCTATAGCTAGTCTCTCCGCAATAATTTGTCTTTATCGTACATCTCTCCTCCAACGCCGACAGCTCCCCGAAAAATGATACGTTTTCAGGAATATTGAGGCTATAATATTCTATAAAGTGCGGGAGACGGGAACTGGCATCGTTGATAAAATTAATCGGTGACTTGTGTTCTCAAATCGTTATAGCTTCTAATGCTCTTGGTGTCTATCTCTACATTTTCTTAGGCTTCGTTTGTATTACAGGGATACTTGTATTCGGACTACATGTGGTTTGCAAGAAAAATAAGCTCCTAAATTATTACGTCAATGTAATTCGAACGATCTCAAAATCTTTTTCCGATTATCTCGATATAATTGCCATGAACGGCAATGACGATGTCATATACACGACACGTCCGGATCTATATATCACGAAGCAAGAATTTTCGAGAATCATGGCCGAAAAGGTTGTTTCAGCAACCGAACTGCAAACTTTCCTCAATATGCTTGACGCTAAGAGGCCGCACGGAGTTGTTCTAAGCGGCTCTGGAACTGGTTTGCAAAATCATTTTAGGAAATGGATCGCAACCTGTTCTTTTGTCAAGGCAACGGAATCGATGATAAAGGAAGACGTATCGATCGTTACTATCGCTGACGTCTCGAAGTACCTAGATCAAATCGACATGGTTACTCGCAATCACGAAAAATTGGAGAAATTTCTAGATAATTTCCCACTTGGAATTTTTTATATCAACAATAATGGTATTATTATAGGCGCAAATATAACATTCGCCAATTTGTTGAACGTCAGTCGAGAACGCGTAATCGGTTGCTCACTTCAGGATTTCATCGATGGATTTAAGATTGTGGAAATACCACAAATGAACCATTCTTTCGTTCAGTTCAAGCCAAGGTATACTCAAAAATTTGATGCCGTACTGATCAAATCCGAACTTTCAACGACCTCAGTGCTGCATCCATGGATAGTTGTTAAGATGGACAAAGCTCAACCCACCGTTAAGAAAAATGGGTTCC
>JAISFY010000012.1 GCA_031263345.1 Holosporales bacterium
TTTTTGAAATTTCCATATGGCCAGATTTACTCACAAAAATTAAAAAAGCCAGCGAAATCCCGTCATGGTACACCATAAAGGTGTTAGAAATTCGTCGCTGCAGCATCCAAATGGTTGAAAAAAATTACATGATTCGCAGTATAGTTGATTTTTGATCTAAAATCAATATTCATTTGTTATTTGTACTCATAAGATCGGTCAATCTAATCTATTAGTATCTATTCCAGGACTCCTTATTAAGTAGAAGGGAAAATTTTATTACTAAATATTTTATGAAAATTTTTAGCAAAGCTTGATAGCCTACCTAAGGCTGAAATATCATTGTAAATGAGGTAATTTAAGGCTCGAAATTAACTGAAATTTAACGGATATCATATAAAATACTGGAAAGATAATCGTGTCCTTATAGTAAAAGGACAAGAACTGAGAGAGACAAGATGCCACCGCGATTCAGACTCGGTCAGGATCCATCACAGTTTGGTCATCTAATTCATCCGTTTGATATTGCAGAATTGGAAGAGCGGGTTTTTGCGGAAGCTACTAGGCAAGGAACAACGTCACCGCCAAATCTGTTCTGGCCGGGTGGTTTGGCAACTGGAATTAACCATGCATGTGAACCGCTAAGCGGTTACAAAGGAGGTGGGCAGGACGGAAATAACTGCATCCGTCTTGTTGCAATCACTGGAAACTTCAGCACTGGTGTTTTTAACTATGGTGAGAATAATCTTCTAAAACTTGGCAGCATAAAATCATCTGTTATGTGGATTGTAATACCTCAAAATGTAGTCGGTGATGCATTAGCTCAAAAGATTACTCAGGGATGTATTCAAAGTATGTCAGTGCTTTATCTGTCAAATCTATCGAATAACGACCAGAATTCAATACCAGTAATAGTTCGAGCTATTGAATTTCAAACGTGTTACATAATATTCGTAGATCTCTTCAGTTCTCCATACCTAGTTGTTGTAGGTTTTTCATATCTTAGTCTCGTAATGACTAGGCAAGATCGTGATCCAACTGAAGATCACCAGGCTAGAGGTAACCGAGTTACCACCATCGATTTTAGTTCTGGTGGAGCTAAAAACTCTGCATAATAAATATTAAAGGATTTTTCCAGAAATTCTTGACATCGAATAAGTAATTCATGATTTGAAGATGACTAAAGTTATATAATCCTTTTTCTTTGAGACCAACGAAGACGATCTTGCTGATCTAATCATAGAAGTAATTTTTATTAGCAACGGTCGTTGGTGAAAGGATTTAAGCTACGTTTTTTGGGTTTTTCAGGGAAACTGTTGAAAACTCTGTGGATAAAAAATTTTAATAGTAATTTGATCCTGGTAATATGCGATGTTTAACCTTTTTGCTCAATTTTTGCTCGCTATCAAAAAAGACTAGAAAACCAGTCACTTGCTGGCATTTTTTAAATCTAATTTTTGAAGGTAATTTTTGACATATAGAATGGAAATTTTTACACTGAAAATTGTGAATAGTTTTGCAAGTTTAGCTAAATTATGAAATTTTCATTAGAGGTTTATCGCGGCAATGCTAAAAGGCCTGTCCTATGCTAATATAAATGTTAAATCTCGAATCGAGGTGTTTTTTATCGTCGTTAGCTAATTTTCTTCGCTTGCATGGAAAGGCCAGATCAAATCTAATGGGCCCAAGCGGAGTATAGTATCTGAGACCAAATCCAAAACCATACATTGGCTTATAGAAAGGTTTTGGGAGCTTCGAAGAGTATACATTCCCTCCCTCTAAAAAGACTGCAACTCCCAGATCTTCTGAGATCCTGTACCTAGGCTCGACTCCAAATTCGAAAAGAGATTCCCCACCGAGGGGCTTGTTATCAGCGCTATACTCGCCGATTTTCTGATAGCCATACCCTCGAACTGAATGTGCTCCGCCAGCAAAAAACAGTTTATCTCTCGGGATTGTATTATTCTGATTTCTAATGATGGAGCCAAATTTGACGTATGAGGCTATGACCATTTTATTTCTGAATGAGTTTTTCATGATTGGAAGATAAGTTGATAATTTTCCGCTTACGATGGCGATCGTTTTCAGGTTACTGAAGTATGGAGTAATCATTCCTGAGCAAACTATTCCCTTTTGTGGATCTAAAAAGTTGTCAGAGGAATCGAAATTAACTCCAATGGGTATTCCAATAGCACTAAACCTAGTCTTTTCGTTATCTATAGCTGAGGTTTCACTAATGATGTCGGCTTGCTCTTTGATGGCCATAGTTATATTATCCTTCGTTCTGGAGTATTCGAAGCATGCTCCAGCCCCAATCCTAAATCCTCGATTAATCGTGTTCCATAATATGCTTTCACCGCCGAATTTAGAGACATTATAAGTTGGAACGTTTTCTTTTACATAGAAAAGCTGCGAGGCCAGTTCCTGCATTTTTCCAAAGAGATCATAATTGTTGTATTTTATTCGGCCGGTTTTGGTATTTTTAGAAAAATCCAGTAAAGTTCCGAAGCGAGCTCCTTTTCCGTCGATATTGTAATGTGTCCACGACAAAGCAATACCAAATTTTTCTGTAGTTCCATATTTGATACCAGCCGAAATATCTCGAAGGGGCGCCTCCTCGATACTTACGATCGCTGTGGTGTGAGAAATACTTGGATCCTTAGGATCGGGTATCCGATCGGTCAAAGTAACATCAATGACCGCGAAAATACCGGTGTCCATCAGATCCGTTTTTGTGTTTTCTATTTTTTTTGTGTCATATATTTCTCCATTACACCAAAGAATTCTATTTCTTATAAATGGCTCAATTAAATCTGGAGATTTTTTACTTTTTATTTTCAGTACAGTTTTGTCGATAATGGTTATTCCGTTTAGATTGATTCGGAATATGGCCTTCGCTCTTTTTTGTGATTGATCGATTTCGAGTTCAGCCATTTCGACGTGAACAAAGGCATAGCCAATTTCCTTGAAGTAATTATTCATATTCTCGACAACATCTGCCAATTGCTTCGTATCAATATATGCCTGGCGGTCAATGCGACCGATTTCAAACAGCTGATCAGAGGTTAGGCTAGCTTTATAGGTAGGATCATCAAAAATTAAAACGATATCAGACAATTTATATCGCTCATTTAAAACGACGTGAAAGATGACTTTATCTTTTTCTAGATTTGTTGAAATTTTAGCCTCGAAATATCCAAAAGATTTCAATACGTTTAAAATGGCATCAACATCGTTTTCTAGTCGAAAACGATCGATTATTGGGTCTCCAGAAAACTTTTTCTTATTCCAGGGAGAGGTAATCTGGTCCAAGGCCAGCTGAAGGATCTCCGTTTGATTAATACCGGTTATAACGATTTCGTGAGCTATAAGGCTAGAAAGTAACTCGCTTATGGTGAAGGCAATGATTATAATAAACTTAGAAAATGTTTTCATTGATCGTCACCTCTGAGGGCAAAGACGGCTCCCTTCGCGGTGCATCCAAAACCTAAAGTACCCATTTTCAATTTTATGAAAAAAGCTCTCGCGAATCCATAAGATCAGTTTACCAATCCCTTTGATAGTTTTTTAAACTTGGCATCTTTCTGCAGAGCCTGGTGGTGGATCTAATCCTTTGGTATAATGCCCACTCTGGCAGTCGGGCCAAATTTAGTTTTCCATTTTTTTTTGTACGGAGGGGTCATATGAAATCTTTGCCCATATATTTGGATTATGCTGCGACGACCCCATGCTCACATAGTGTTCTGGATGCGATGCTTCCATATTTTACTGAATTCTACGGAAATCCACATTCTCTACACGCTTTTGGATTCAATGCCCTCAAAGCTTTAACGAAGGCCAGAGATGAAGTTGCCGGTCTGATTAAGGCCGATCCAGAAGAAATCGTATTTACGAGTGGATCGACAGAATCGAGCAAAATCGCCATCGAGCGAGCAGCCATCTTTCTATCTGCAACAGGACGGAAGAAATTTATTACCACAGAATCCGAACACAAATCCGTTTTAGATTGTGCAGATTCACTAAAATCCAGAGGAATTGACGTTTCTTATCTGAAAGTGAAGAACGATGGCCTCGTAGATTTTGAACATTTAGATAGCATTTTGGATGCGTCAGTTGGCTTACTTTCAATTTGCATGATTAACAACGAAACCGGAGTCCGACAGGATATCAAAAGAATTGTAGAATTATGTCGCATGAATGGTGTTTTACTGCATGCCGATGCAACTCAAGCCTTCGGTAAAATCTCGCTTGATGTTCGGGATCTAGGTATCGATTTTTTGAGTGCTTCAGCTCATAAGGTTTACGGACCGAAAGGAGTTGGGATTCTCTTTTTTAAAAAAACGAATAAAAAACTCCTAAGAATTCCGATGGCGAATCGCGATGTGGAATCCGGAATAAGAGCCGGGACCGTTCCGGTGACCCTTTGTGTCGGAATGGGAAAGGCGGCAGAAATTGCGGGATCTGAGATGGGTAACGATCTCGCCAGAATTTCTAAACTCAAAACTCTTCTAATAAAGAGTCTATCACACTCCCTCGATGAAATTTATATCAATGGATCGGTTGAATCCAATTATCCAGGGATTGTCAATATCAGCTTTAGGGGTTGCGAAGGCGAGGCTCTAATGATGGAATGCAAGAGAATTGCCGTCTCTTCTGGATCTGCCTGTACTTCCAATAGACTGTCGATCTCTCATGTTCTAAATGGTATGGGTATTCCACCGGACATAGCTCAATCCTCTATTAGAATTTCAATCGGAAAGCCGACGACTGAATCCGATATTTTAATCGCAATAGAAGACTTAATTGCAGCGACTACAAAATTAAGACAAATGAGTCCAATCTGGGATATGATAAAGGCCGGGATGGATATTGGCAGTATATTTGAGGGAAAGCACTGCGATTATGCTGTATAGCGAGAAAACACTTCGTTATTACGAGAATCTGAAAAATATAGGAGAAATGGATGATCGTTTAAAAAATGTTGGAACTGGGATCGTAGGATCGCCTTTGTGTGGGGATGTTATGAAGTTACAGCTGTTTTTTGACGATAGTGGAACAATTCAGGATGCAAAATATAAGGTCTTTGGTTGCGTTTCTGCGATCGCTTCGATGGAATTGGCAGCAACGGTCTTGAAGGGGCGGACGATCGATGAGGCACTAAAAATCAAAAACGACGACTTAGCAGATTTGCTAGAATTGTCGGAGATTAAAAGACATTGCTCCGTCCTGGCGAAGGAGGTTATTGAGTCTGCTATTAGCAACTACATGAACAAACAAAAGAATGAGGTAGGAATGATTACCGTAACTGATGGAGCACTCATCAAATTACGAGAGCTCATTAAGGAGCAGAATGCGAAAGGAATCATGATCACAACCGAAGAAAATGGGTGCTCAGGATTCCAGTATTCTTTATCGTATGAGCCGAATGAAGATGGCGAAAAGAAGAATAAAAACAGTATTGTTGTCGATGGAGTATCGTTTTTCTATGATGCAGAAACAGAACCTATAATTAACGGTCTCAGAATAGATATTATTGAAAGTATTCTAGGTCCGGGTTTTACGGTGACTAATAAAAATCAGAGCACGTGTCAGAATTGTACATGTGGTCGCAGGAGAGAATGATTGCGAAGTTACGAGGGGTTGTCGATTCTATTCTTGACGACTCTATACTTTTGGAAGTCCACGGTATCTGTTTTCAGGTATTCGTTTCTTCCAGATGCAAGAAATCGATCAGGGTCGGTGATGATCTGGTTCTCAGGATCTTGCACATCTTTAAACAGGAGGGGCAAACCCTCTGTGGGTTTCAAAATGATGAGGAAATCGGAATTTTTAAGGCATTGTTGGATGTTCGAGGAATCGGAATCAAGTCGTCTTTATCCATTTTATCGGAGCTATCCATCGAAGAAATAGCGATGGCCGTAATCGATCAAGATGCGACCATGCTTTGTAGAGCGGAAGGAGTTGGAAAAAAGACTGCAGAGCGCATATTACTGGAATTAAAAGGAAAAACCATTCCAAAAATCAGCGATATTAAATTGGTTGGAAATGGTGTAATCGGAGATGCAATTCTGGGTTTGCTTAGTTTGGGATATAAGAAGGACAGCATCATAAAAGTTGTAAGTAATATAGCGGAAAAAATCGGGCAGAAGGCGACGACGAGCGATATAATCGTCCAAAGTCTTAAAGAACTGAAATAGGACATGAGATAACTCGAAAAAGTGGAGGCCACTACCTCACAATCTGGGCGATCCTGCTAAGTTCTCCTGGCCAATCCCGAACTCTTCTTTTTAGAGAATCATATTTCTCACTATTTTCACCGGAGAGCTGCTTTTCGGATCTGGTTTCATGAATTAATTCTACAAATTCATCGACTTCCCTCTCGAAGTTTTCTAATGGCTCCAAATGCTCGATATCGGTCGGTTTTTCTGGAATGTTCAAGATGTGTACTAACTGGCTGGTCACGAACGGAATAAATGGGCTCGCAGACCGTAAGAATTCAGCGAAAACGAATCCAGCAACATTTTTTGTTTCTTCATCATCATGAAATTTCATTGCTTCGATAAAAAAATCGCAAAAAATGTCCCGCAAAAAGCATTGAATATTTTTAGTTGCATAATCAAACCTATATTCATTAATATTTTTACAGATATTGGTTTTATGTTTTTTTAATTTTGCTAGAATCCAGTGATTAAGTTTGGCATCTACATTACCGATACTCTCGCAAAATGCGACACCCTTCGATTGTAAAAATCTCGCTGCGTTCCAGATTTTTGTTATAAAATTTCTGCTAATTTTGACATGATCTCGATCGAATTTAATATCTCTCCCTGGAACGGATAAAAAGGCCAAGGTAAACCTTAAAGCATCTGCTCCAAATTCACCAATCAAATTCATCGGGTCGATGACATTCCCCTTCGATTTAGACATCTTTTGTCCATTCTTGTCACGAACTAGGGCGTGGATATAGATGTTGCTGAATGGGATTTGTTTCGTAAAGAACAGGCTCATCATTATCATGCGAGCGATCCAGAAAAAGATAATATCGAACCCGGAGACCAATGTTGTCGTCGGATAATAGCGTTTTAATAACTCCGGGTTTTCTTTTGGCCATCCGAAGGTCGCGAATGGCCAAAGGGCTGACGAAAACCACGTATCCAGGACATCCGTATCGCGCCGCAGCAAATCCTTCTGAATTCCAAGTGCATCGGCTGCTCGATAGGCTTCTTCTTCCGTTTTTTCAACGATAATTTCCCCGTTCGGACCGTACCAAGCTGGGATCCTGTGTCCCCAAACGATTTGCCTCGAGATACACCACGGCTCGATGTTGTGCATCCAGTCAAAATATGTATTTTTCCATTTTTCTGGGAAAAATTTTATTTCTTCAGTTTCGACGACTTTGATCGCCTCATCGGCCATGGCCTTCGCGTCAACGAACCACTGATCGGTTAGGAGTGGCTCGATGATGGTTTCAGATCGATCTCCGTATGGGATCGAATGGATTATCTCTTCTTCCTTAACTAAAAACCCATCCTCAGCCAATTTTTCGAGAAGCAATTTTCTAGCTTTTTTGAGGTACAGGCCTCTCAAAAAATCGGGGACGTAATCTGATACGCACATGTGGCCATCCTCATCGATGACCGATACCATTTCGAGATCATGGCGTTTCCCGATTGCAAAGTCGTTAATGTCGTGAGCTGGAGTTACCTTGAGGCACCCGGTTCCCTTTTCCATGTCAACATAATCGTCGCTAATGATCAGTACGGTGCGTCCAGAATATGGAATTACCGCCTCTTTTCCAATAATTGACCCGTAACGCTCATCATTCGGATGAACGGCAATCGCAGTATCTCCAAACATAGTTTCCGGTCTCGTCGTAGCGATCGTTACGAAATCCGAAGAATCAGCTATTTTATATTTGATATGCCACAAAGTTCCTTTTTCTTCTCTATTCTGAATCTCAAGATCTGAGATTGCCGTTTTCAATTTTGTATCCCAGTTGACGAGTCGCTTATCTCTGAAGATCAAGCCCGTTTTATATAAAGTAACAAAGGCTTCGATTACCGATTTACAAAAGTCATCATCCATGGTAAATCTTGAAAAATCCCATGAAGCAGAGCATCCGAGAGCTATCTGTTGATGAAGAATATTGTCACCAGACCTTTTTTTCCATTCCCAGATTTTTTCGATGAGTTCGTCACGAGACAATGAACTCGGGTCGATCCCAGAGGATTCGAGATCACGAGAGACAACCATTTGTGTTGCGATTCCGGCGTGATCCGTACCAGGTTGCCAAAAAGTATCAAATCCAGCCTGCCTATGGTAGCGTACCAAAATATCCTGTATGGTATAGGTTAGAGCGTGACCTAGATGAAGATTTCCTGTTACGTTAGGGGGGGGCATAAGCAGCGAAAAATAACAGCCCTTTTCAGAGGTCGCTAGTGTTAGAGGCTGGCATAAGGCTCGCGAATAGAAGTTTTTTTCAAAGTCATTTGGATTATAAGTCTTATTAAGAAGAGGGGCGCTCATTTATCAAAGGGCCATAAACAATTTATGAGCGATAACCAGACAATGGTACCATACATCGATTAGTATCCGTCCCTTTCGTAACGTTTCCGATTCATTTTCCGAGCACGCCGGAGAGATTCTACCCGTTTTCTAGCTTTTTTTTCGGAAGGTTTTTCAAAATGTCGATGAATCTTCATATCCTTATAGATTCCCTCTCGCTGCATCTTTTTCTTTAAAATTCTCAGAGCGTGATCGACATCGTTAGAATTGACAGTAACTTCCAAGGGGCCACCTGTAAAAAATAAAGAAATACGTATTCAAGGATAGGTTAACACGGTTAGGAGATACAGCACAATAACGTAAACAAAATTGTAACATAACTTTAGATCGAAAACAACGATTGGAGGAGAAGGGATGGATATGATACAATCCAACGGTTGGCCTTGCCTGCCTCAGCTCAGAAGGTAGGCTGGTTACTGTTAGTGTCAGTAACCCCCCAAAAGGAGATCATTTAATGAGGTTTTATGAAACAGTATTCATTGTCAAACAGGATGCATCGTCGAGTCATGTCGAATCGGTAGCTCAAGAAATCGTCGAGGTCATCAAAGAACAGGGTGGCGAAGTCACGAAGACCGAGTTTTGTGGTCTGAGATATCTGGCTTACCCGATTAAGAAAAACAGGAGGGGGCACTATGTTCTCCTGAACATTGTCATTGAACCGACCGGGATAAAAGAGATCGAGAGGAAACTGAGATTGAATGAGGATATCATACGGTTTCTTACGGTTAGCACCGAAAAACTAGATAATACTCCATCGGCCTTAATGAGGCGTAATATGAGGGATGGATAATGAGAGAGGAGTGGATCAGCAATGAGTGAGGGCGTGAAAACACCAGCAGAGGAGCAGAAAGAAAATAAGTCGAATCATCCAATCGACTATAAGGACGTAAGGTTTTTATCGAAATTTGTTTCGGAGCGCGGGAAGATAATACCTTGTAGAGTAAATTCCCAATCCGTGAAAAGGCAACGAGACATTTCAAGAGCGATAAAGAGGGCCAGAATATTAGCTTTAATGCCGTTCAATGTGCAATAAGGGAAGCCTGATAGATGATAATCGGAGCAGGTGTCGATATTCTCGACACGAGGCGTATCGAGCGCCTGGTCACCAAGTTTGGCTCCCAATTCGAAAGGCGAATATTTACCCAGGCAGAGCTGGCCTTTTGCTGTCGTCGTGATAAATACATTGAATCCTTGGCAAAGATGTTCTCATTAAAAGAGGCGATGATTAAAGCGATCTCGGACGTCTCTGGTATTCGATGGCATGAAATTGAAGTCTTTCACAATGATCTTGGTCGGCCGGTCATTGAGCTAACCGGGACGGCTCTTATAAAAGCAGAGCAAAAATCCCAATTCTTTAAGGTAGAGGCAACCACGAGCGACGAACCCCCGTACGTCGCCGCCTTCGTCATCATGTGGGCATGATCGTCGGTAATACAGCCAGTGACACGATTCCGGATCTTGAAAAATACATAGGAAAATCGAGAGTTCTCGGGTTAGATTATGGAGCCAAACGAATAGGAATCGCCATGTCGGATATAGGCTGGATAATAGCATCCCCAGTCACGACGCTCGAGACACGAAGTGTTTTTGAACATCTACTCCAAATGATTCATGAATATACGGTATCCGTCATCGTGATAGGCCTCCCATTATCGATGGGAGGTCACGATGGAGGAATACAGGATGGAAAGGTTAAAAAGTTCGGGCAGAATCTCGCGCACAAAGTTGTACAAAGCGGCCTGCAGACACAAATAAGGTATTGGGACGAAAGATTAAGCACGAAAGCAGCGGCAGTGGCTCTTGAACTCATGGGAGCAAATACCAATTGCCGCAAGAAGCACATAGATAGAGTAGCGGCAAGCATCATTCTGCAAGGATTTTTGCAGTATTTACATGATTCGAAACAATCCAGATTATTCAGGTTCAGCAATCGAGATTCCACAGCAGAGTAGGTTCGATCAGGTAGGCCGCAATCCATAGCGAGTCACCACCGGAGACCGAAGAAAAGCGCCCACGTTGACCAATAACAATAATGCGGATTTATATCCAAGGAAAGTAGAAACCCTAGCGTACACAGGCCAGTATGGAGTCATCAGCTACCCCGTCAGTAAGCCCAATTCTACGGAACTAGAGACAGGATCAAAAAGCGAGATAGGGGCCTGGTTGAGCTCAGATCCTAGACGATCAGGAATAGATCCGCCGATATCGGTAGAATAGAGGAAGCGATGCAGATGGGAGTCCTAATGCAAACGTCCAGCGAGGTTACCGCGCTGGGAGCGGACAATACAGGAAAGAAATTAGGGCAAAGGTGATGCGGACGGCGCGCGATTGAGTATAAGAACTATAAGCCCCCTCCCACTTTGAGAGCTTCACTTTCGGGGAAAAAATAGAGTCAGGGTGAAGGAGAGGGGGCCCGCTGAGGTGGTTGGACGTTTTATCCTTTCGAATACCCCGTCAGTAAGCCCAATTCTACGGAACTAGAGACAGGATCAAAAAGCGAGATAGGGGCCTGGTTGAGCTCAGATCCTAGACGATCA
>JAISFY010000028.1 GCA_031263345.1 Holosporales bacterium
CAGTTTTGCATCCTCTTCGGTAAATTTACACAGTGTTAATGATGGACTCGTTGCGACTTGTACGACAGTCAGATTGCTTAAGGTATCACTGTCTGTCAGATCAAGTTCTGCCTTTTACATAATGTAAAAACCAAAGGTTTTTGCATATATTCCGCTACGCAAAAAATATAGTTGACTTTCCAAACCTCCACAATCAGGTTCCTGATGCGTCGATCCGGTGCTCGAATGCCTCAGCATTTGCATAACTGCCTATGTTTACTTTTCCGTTGACTCCAGACACGGTATCTCATGTACCTCTTTGTGTACACTCCGCTTCTACGCTCCGTGTCTCCTAGCAATAACTCTGATTCTGGAAGTTTGGGAGGAAATCTATTCTTTTTCAAAAAAGCTTTCCATTTCACTGCCAACCGCGTGAAGCTAAATTCCCAGTTTATTATCAAGCTCTTCCACGGTTCCGAATGTTCCCGGATCACATTTCTTTGCTCTGCTTGTTTTTTTATGGCTTCGAGATAGGCTATGTCTTTGATATCGAAATATAGTTTCACGCCATCTTATTATACCACTTCAGGCTCTTATAACGCCTGTGCAGCAGGATCTGAGAAATTGTTAGCCAAACCGTTACAAAAGTATAGAGAGCAATCACGGAGGTATACCCCCAGGCGTAATACAAAACAAACATCGGGACGCAAACAGTTGTCCAAAAACATACTTGATCAACGATAGTTGCATACTTCGAATCTCCTCCTGCTATCAAAATTCCCCAAGTCGAGTACAACCACGTTTCGCACGTTATATTGACCGCCATCAAGACGAGCCCAATTTTTATTTCTGGATATAATCTCGAGATATCGTCAGGAACCATACTGATCAGCTTAATCATCCACTCCGGGCATATCGCAAGGGGAATCGCAAATATTACCCCGAAGAAAATTGAGACTTTTACGAAGATTTTTCGGACTTTCTCAATGGATTTTAAGTCTCTGCGTCCAATCATATTAGCGCTTATTGCTGATGCCCCCTTGTTTACTCCTTCGGCAACAAATATAAAAAATATGTACAAAGCTGAACATACGCTGTATACAGTCGCTTCATCTTTTGATGTATGGCCTATCGTGATCGCCATTAAATACCAAGCAAATATCATTATAAAATTACTAAGCGATACTGGGAGCCCAATTCGAAAACATTCTTTGAATAAATTTTTGTTAAATGCACGATTTTGAAATGTCTTGTAATGCGTTCGGTTTGATTTCGAAAAAAATAGAGCCGCCAAAATGAATACCTGAATAAATTCGGCGATGACCGTGGCAATCGCGGCTCCGCGGCATCCCATATTAAGTAGGTAAATAAAAATATAGTCCAGCGCGATATTTGATATTGCTCCAATTACAACGGACATGGTAATTATTTTGGTTTTACCTTGCCCAACAAAAAATGAGGCGAATGCTAGTTCTATTGCTGGCAAAGCTCCGAAATACAGCAGCATTTTTTGGAAGGCAATGCCATCCTTTGCATAATGAGCCGGGTATAAGTTCAAGTAATCAGAGAAATACGCAATTAAAAAACATGGAATGCATGAAAATGCAGACATGTAAATCATTTGCCACGTTGGCGCCGCAAGCCTTTCGTATTGTTTGGAGCCATTGTATCGCCCGACGAGAACCTCCGCCGAGCTCGCTACCCCAGTAAATAGGCAAGTGAATGAGTAAATGAAATTTACGGCAATTGCCGCAGCAGTCATCGAATCAACCGAGTAGCCGGCCAGCATAAATCTGTCGATGAGACACATCAGATTCGTGGACATCGCCGCCAATATCATTGGTAGCGTTACGTTCAGAATGCTTTTTAAGGAGGAGTCTATCGTTTTGCAAGCATCACGCATAATTCAAAATGCTAACAATGATTTGTTTCATAGTAGCCATCTCATTCAACAGTTTTTTATTCAGTGTGAATCCATCGGTAAGAAAACCTCTCAAAACTCCAGTTGTTCAAATCCTGAATTTTGTAGCTGTTTTGGTTTAATCCTACAACCAACTGAAACACTCATATCGAGATTGTAATGTAAAATATCCCCTTGTAACCTTTCGTTTGCCCTCAATTTTGAACTATTCGGAAATTCTGGATAGTTACCTTTTCAGCGAGCTCTTCTTTCATCAGAATATTCAAAGTATACCCATTGATGCTAGGATGACTGGGCCATTTATGTCTGACTTAGCCATATCGTATTGTTTTCAAGGTGTACATCAAAAATTACATTACCATACTCATTTTAGTATATCGCTAAATTACATTTGTTCAAGAGATTTTTCTCAGTTGTTTTTTTTACTCATCACACACCTCACTAACAAACCTCAGGTTCATATAAGAGGATTGTTACACCCAAGATTATTGAGAACTGCAAAACCTAACAGAAGGCTCCTTGGGTAAAAACTGATAAGCTATTAAAGTCCTTACAGTATTGATTATTTTGATCAAATCTAGTTTCTATAATGAATCTTTTCTTGAGTAGATACTTCCTTGCTGGATCTAAAAACACTTTTTTCATACTTTTTTTTATATTTGTAGTAAGCTCTATACTTTTATCTAACAATGTTTTAGATAAATCTTTATTAATATAACCTTTATCTCTGAATAACCATCCCTTTGAGTTCTTCGTTAATATTTTTACTAGGGTTCTATATGAAATCAGCGAATCTGTTGTAAATTTTGCGAAAGAGCCCCCAATCCTAACCAAGGGGAATGTCGGGATTACCACGGCTTTGGTCGGCGCTAAGGTCGCTGGACTCGCCCCCTCGGCTTTCATTAAAGGGGGGCATCCTTGCCGTCATGATCGTTGGGCCCAGACTGCGCCTGGCCGCCCTTTTTTACGAACCCAATGGGAGGTGCCATGGCTCTGGCTGGTTCCGCTTTTGTGATTATTACGAATAGGCCCCTGTGGCCGTCAAGGAAATCCTGAAAATCAATCTAAAAGTTATCGAGGATGATGTACATTTGTCACATGGATTTCTGATAAATCTACCAGGAATCAATAATAAAATTGCCGCCAAAACGGGGGGAATCACAGGCCTTGGGGAAGGGTGCTGACACGGTCGATGTGGAGGGGGTGGCGCACCAGGTAGGACCCGTGGCCGTCAAGGAAATCCTGAAAATCAATCTAAAAGTTATCGAGGATGATGGA
>JAISFY010000050.1 GCA_031263345.1 Holosporales bacterium
TTCCGACATATACTCTGTAATTCTTCATTGGGGTTGGGTTCTTCTCAGATAGCTCATGGTGATAATAGTCATGTCTCTTGCGAATAAATTTCTTTCTACTAAGTTCAACGTCAGTCCAATCTATATGAGAAAATGAAAAGCACAAATCCAGGAACTGATGAGTCATGTATTGTGCAAATAGAGTGTGCGATGTTCCCCCAAAATTACAAATGATCCCGACGGCCAGATCATCTTCCAGCGAAACGATAATGAATGCTGATGCCCCATATATCCCCCCCATGTGCAAGATAACAGCTCTACCATCTTTCCCGTTATCCTCATACACGGCTTTGAAAGTTCCAATCCCGTAATATATGCTATCTTTTTTATATCTCGATTTTACAAATGTCGGATCGTCATCTTTGATGTTTTTAGCCACCACAACCGGGGAAATTATCTTATCGAATATGTCCTTTGGGACAATCGTCACTCCGTTAAAGGCTCCACCGTTAGCTAGCATAGCAAGCCACTTTGCTAAATCGTTCGCGGAAAGGTTAATTCCAGAAGTAGCTGGAAATTTATGAAAAATCCCAATACATGGTCTTTGCTCGACTACATTTTTAAACCGAGAATGCCCAATGACAACATGTTGCGGCTTATACGTTAGCGGAATTGAAATTAATCTCCATAATGCCTTAGGAAATCCGAATTTCTTTTTATCATATCCAAATCTTGAAAGTAGAAACTTGAAATACCCATATTTACTGTCGATGTAGTCCGTACGAATTGCGCTCGACTCTATCATCCCCATTTTATCAAAAATATATTTCTGTACTAGATCCTCATACTTTTCTCCAGTAGCTACTTCTAATACATCTCCAATTATACCGAATATTATATTTTGATATCCATAATATTTCCTGAATTCACCAGGTTTCTTCTTAATAAAACGTAGTGACCTTAGTATTTTGGCCTTGTCATAGTTAGCTGCAAAGAGAGAATCGGCAGAAAAATGCTTAAAGCCAGAACTGTGAGAAATTAGGTCTTTTATCGTCATTTCGTTCGATAATTCTTCAGATTCTATGAAAAAATCCTGTAAGTATTTTCTAACTTTATCATCCCAATGAATTTTCCCCTCAGCTACGAGAGCGCCAACCAAGAAGGCCGTAATATTTTTTGAAACGGATGATATAGGAAAAATGGTGCTAGCAGTAACATCTGTTGGCGATTCAGAGTCTATCGTTGTCTTACCGATGGCAGAGACGTGAATAATTTTATTCTTTCTTGCAACGGCAAATGCGCAACCAGGGATGTCGGTTTTTTTTAACCCTATCTTGATGATCTCATCCATTTTTTCTGCACATCTTTTGACTTCCGAATCCTTTAACTTACAGAAGCTTAAGCTGGCTAACAGCGGTAACACGATCGCAATCGCAAAAGATTTTTTAATCATTCCTAACATCCTTCGCCCCAATTAAGGATTCTTTACTCGTTAAATAGTATACCTGCAACATTGACACTCAGGTGAAGTTTTTTACGAGGGCAGAAAACATTTTATGGTAAATGGAGTAAAAAATACACTCATTATATGTCTTACGATTTTGGTTTCTTGTGTACTATTCATTTCGTATAACGAATATACGAACAGGTATACTCTAGTTGTAACTCAGGATAACTCATTATATATATTTGATAAAAAGAGTACGATTTTAAATAAATGCTCAGACAAAGGATGCGCTGTAATTGAAACTAAATTACCATCTAGGGTATTTTTCCCGATACCATCGGATTACTCTCCCAGTAAATTATTTGGGTCCGAAAAAAATATGGCTGAGGAAATAATAAAGACAGAGGCCGTTAAAAAAGAAGAAGTTCAGAATAACTCAGGAGTAAATTCTGAATCTAAAGAAAAAGAAAAAAAGCCTAGTATTGCGGAAACGACACCAGCTCCACCCGAGTCCGTATCCAAATCGGCCGAGCCAGAGAAAGGGAAAAATGAAACTACCAAGCCAGAGGAAGAATTCGTCGAATAGTGAGCAGAAAACGATTCCGATTGGCGGAGCGGAGGTTACTTTTTCTACCTAAAGTCTCCAGATTGGGACGATAGTATGCAACGCAAATGCCCACCAAAACACTCTCTTCATGACCTTAACAACAAACAAAATAAAACCGGCGTCTATGCTAATACATCTTCATATGGGTTACAACATTTTTTGGTTTATGAAAATTGCTATACTACTCCCAAACGGATGCGTTATTTGACAAATAAAAAAGATTCTCTCGTAACAGCTGTCCTAATGAGTGGAACCGTGTGCCCCAAAACAAAAAAAATCCCATGGGCTACTATGTTATTCAGCTCGAAATACCGCTGACCATTGGACTGACAGAGGTCCCGCCTACCAATCTCATCGCTGAGACCAGTTGCCGAAACATCTTCTGGATCCTCGTGGCCTGCAGGTGCTGCCCTGATCGCTCTGCGTTAATATCTCACACCCAATCGATTTAATTTGAAAATAATTTTGAGAGAATAGTTCAAATCTCCGGCGGCAGCCTACATTTACAAAAACGAACTTTTTGAGATGCAGAGACTAATACCCTAAACCCTCAGAAACCACCGGCTTTAGATGGATATCACGAGTTGAGTGAAGTAGTGTTTACCGGCCATAACTGGTGGGCGCCGCAGGATTCGAACCTGCGACCCACTGATTAAGAGTCAGTTGCTCTACCACCTGAGCTAGGCGCCCATTCCCCATTCATAACATTCATCGATCCACAGCGATCTGACCGTTCATGGCATCTCCTACGGGATTTGAACCCGTGTTGCCGCCGTGAGAGGGCGGTGTCCTAGACCCCTAGACGAAGGAGACAATCCCTCGATGATCATTATGTATGAATCCCTCTCTCAAGGCAAGGTCTAATACAGTGGGAAAATTCGTCGGCTATACACACGGGAGATATTAGGAAGTTTTGTCTGATTGAATACTTACATCGACCGTATTACAATACGATAACTTTATCAATCAAGTTTCTCCTGTTCTTTTTTCTTATTTATGATGTCTGACGCTTTATTTTGATAATTTTGTTGATTGACACGAGAAATGGCGAATGTATTTTCTGGAATATCTTTGGTTATAACGCTCCCAGCAGCGATTAATGTGTTATCTCCAATCTTAATTGGGGAAATGATTGAACAGTTGGCTCCGATCATAACGTTGTCACCGATTACCGACCTGTGTTTCCTAACTCCATCGTAATTGCATGTAATCGTTCCAGCACCTATGTTCGATTTATATCCAACGTAGGTGTTGCCGACATAGGATAAGTGCTTTATTTTGGTTTCACGCCCTACAGTAGATTGTTTAATCTCTACGAAATTCCCGACGGCTGCCTCATCCATGACGACGGCCTCATCTCGTATTCTCGCGAATGGACCGACCATTGCCCTTTCCATGATTGCGCAATTTTCTAAATAACAAAACGATTTAATAATTGCACCAGAATGTATCGTAACCCCATTTTTTATTACAACATTCTGCTCGATCATGACGTTATTAGCTACTTTTGAATCGAATGAAAAATAAACAGATTTTGGATCAAGTATTTGTACCCCATTCTTCATAAATTTATTCCTCAGTTTATCTTGAACAATTGTTTCGGCGAGAGAGAGATCTGTCAGTGTATTAATTCCATGAAATGGCCAGTATTCATCACTCTTCATAACTGAAATTTTCTTTCCATTCGTTGATAAATTCGTTAAAAAATCGGTTAAATAATATTCACCAGAGAGTTTATTCGGAACAGTATCGTTTATGTTATTTTTTAATATATTAACATTCATTTTGTATATTCCAGTATTTACATACTGATTGGATCTTTCATTATCATTCGCATCTTTATATTCGATTATTTTAACGAATTCTTGTCCATTACAGAAAACACGTCCGTATGGCATATCGAGCATATCTTTCGGTACTTTGCATGTAATAAATGCTGCATCATCGTGGGTGCATAACAGAGGTTCGATATGCCTTGGTTCGATTAGCGGAGTATCTGCATGCATGATAATGACATATTCAGAATCGATGAACGGGATTGCGGCCTTGACGGCATCGCCAGTCCCTTTGGGAGTTTCTTGTACAACTTGAAGGCTGCCGTCGAACAAGTGGTGTCCATTGAGCTGCGGTGGGACGACGGCGATAATTCTCTTACTAAATACTGAGCATAAGTCTATAATATATCTGATAATCGGTTTGCCGGCAATTGGAAGGAATATCTTTGGGCAATCGATTCGTGTTCGTGTCCCTAGTCCTCCCGCGAGAATTATGAAATTAACATTGGACTTTCTCCATTTTTCACAAGGTTCGTTATTTGCCTCTTCGCAAACGGATCCTCCTCGTATAGACCCGATACCAAGATCGTCACTAATTCGCTCGGTCATCGAGATCTAAATAACCTACAAAAAAGCTTCTAGAGTATATTGCAATGTACTAGATTTGAATTCCGATTTCATGCAAAAAAAACACACAACCAGGATTTTCCCAGATTTATCTTTTCTGCTTTTTGAACATTTTCTGCATAAGTCCAGGATTACCAGACAATTTTGACATTACTGACTTAATTTGATCAAACTGCTTTAGGAGTTTATTGACTTCTGAGATCGATTGGGCACATCCGGCCGCTATTCGACGTCTTCTTGAGGAATTTAGGATTTTTGGGTCTTTTCTTTCCAATTTAGTCATCGAGCGGATAATTGCGATTTGTCGAGATATCATTTTATCGGAAATATTGGCTTGCTGTAGTTGTTCTTTAACCCTCTTGATCCCTGGCAAAAACTCTAGAAATCCACTAATTCCACCAAGTTTTTCCATCTGTTTCAGATATTTTTCCATACCGTTGAGATCGAATTTTTTTCCGGTTGGAACGTCTTGGATTTCTGATAACGTTTCATCATTCATCGCTTTCTCGACGAAACTCAGGACATCTCCCTTATCGAGGATTCGGGAGGCTATTCGATCAGGGTAAAAAATATCAATGTCTCCAACTTTCTCACCGGTACACATGAATTTTATCTGACAATTCGTGACGAATTTAGCAGATAAGGCAGCGCCACCCCTGCTGTCCCCGTCGACTCGCGTTAAGATTAAGCCCGTTAACGATAACTCCTTATGAAAAGTCTTTGCCGTATTAATGGCGTCTTGTCCCATCATACTGTCGATAACGAGCAGGATTTCATCCGGATTAACTATTTGCTTAATTTGCACAATTTCATCCATCATTTCCTCATCGATGTGTAATCGACCGGCTGTATCGTATATTATTGCGTCGTATTTATTGCGTAGATTGAAGGCTTTTTTGGCGATTGAAACTGGGGTATCCTTATCCGAGTCAATATCCTCGAAAAAGTCTAGTCCACATTTCTGAGACAGTTTTTGTAACTGCTCGATGGCAGCCGGCCTATACGTATCGAGTGAGACCGTTAAAATACTCTTCCGGAATCTCACCTTTAATAAGTTAGCCAACTTTGACGTAGTCGTTGTTTTTCCTGTTCCCTGAAGCCCAACGATTAAAATCGACTTCCTTTTTGAGAAAACCTGAGTATCTGAAGAATCACCTAATAGGCTTACAATTTCATCATAGACGGCTTTAACGATGGTCTGTTCTGGAGTCGTACTTTTTATTGCTTGCTGGCCGATAAGCCTGTTCCTAAGATTTTCCGTAAATGCCTTAGTTACACTTAAAGCAACATCAGCCTCCAGTAAAGAAACCCTAATTTCCCGAATAGCGTTGTCTACGATTTCTTCGGTTAGAACACCTCTCCTTCGGAGTGAGTCAAATACTGAAATTAGCTTCTGAGATAAATTTGCAAACACTACTGAGTACTCTTAAATCTAAAACATTCCGGGCAGGTTAAGACCACCCGTTGCGGCTGACATTTCGGCCTCATATATCTTAGAGGCAGTAGTCCGAGCATCTCCTAGGGCCGCTATTATAAGGTCTTCCAATAAATCCTTTTCATCAGGATTGACAAGGCTTTTATCAATCGAAATAGATTTTACGATCCCACTCACTGTCATGACGATCGTAACCGCGCCGGCCCCAGAGGATCCACTTACTTCTTTGAGCTCGAGATCTTTCTGTACCTCGGCCACCTTCGCTTGTAATTTCTGCGCTCTGGCAAACATCTGTTGCATATTGTTCATAGTCCCTTTTCGATTCTCCTTAAGTTTACGAGTACACTTTCTTTAAGAGGATACCCGAAAATTGCACACCACATTGTCCATTTTGCCTTCTGTGGCTAAAAAAATTCTCATCAGAAACCGTATCTATTCCGATACTTTCAATCTTTTTGATTCCCAGCGCCACTAATTTGTCATGAATCATCATCGGCATATCGAAATACTTCTTATCATCGATCTCGGATATATAATTCTTATCGACTACAGAAATTATCTCATCACCGACCTCAAAACTCTGTTTTTGGATGCAGGGCCCAATGGCTGCACAGATATTCTTACAGCCCAGTTTCGTAAGTGTAGAAACGGTATTTTCAATTACATTTCCGACCGTTCCACGCCATCCAGCGTGAATTGCTGAGACAAACCTTACCTTTTCGTCACAAAGCAGAATGGGGGCGCAATCAGCCGTTTGTACCCCTATCAACACTCCCGATAAATTCGTGATAATAGCGTCTCCACTCCCACAACTTTGTACGTGATTATCAAGGAACATAAGCCTGTAGCTTTCGATATTACCAGCGTGAACTATTTGCACGGTATCACCATGTCTCTGATGAAGAGAAACAATATATGGAGCTGGAACTCCGAACATCTTCGCAATGATTTCCCGATTTTTCAGGACCATTTCAATATAATCACCACGATTCACCCCTATGTTTAGAGATTTATAGTGCCCAACGCTTCTACCTCCATGCCTATCGCAGAATCCATGCGTTACTGTACTAACGTTTAATAAAATTTCAGATCTTATGATCACAGTTTCTCCATATTTTCTTCTAACCAGTGAATCCCAAAATCTCCACGAATTATATCAGCATTTCTGATTAATTTTTTATATAGTTCTGCGGTAGTTGAAACTCCATCAATTACTAGCTCATCCAGAGCGCATTTCGCTTTAGTGAGGCAATCGGCCCTGTCGTAGGCACGTACTATGAGTTTCGCAATAAGGCTATCATAGAATGGTGGAATGATATAATCTCTATATATATGGGAATCTACTCTAATTCCGTTCCCGCCCGGGAAAAACAGCTCCTCAATCTTGCCAGGAGATGGCAAGAAAGTATTAGAATCTTCAGCATTAATCCTGAACTCTATTACGTGTCCAGAAAAACGAACATCAGATTGAGTAAAAGATAGTCGTTCTCCAGCCGCGACACGAATCTGTTCCTTAACGATATCGATTCCCGTCAGATCCTCACTAACTCCGTGCTCAACCTGCAATCTCGTATTCATCTCCATAAAGAAAAATTCCCCATTTTCGTATAGAAATTCTAGTGTACCGACTCCTACGTACCCTACATCCTTTGCCGCTTTTATTGCAATTTCTCCAATTTTTTGCCGTTGCTCACAGGAAAGAGCTAAAGAAGGGGATTCTTCGATGAGCTTCTG
>JAISFY010000038.1 GCA_031263345.1 Holosporales bacterium
CATCTTTCCGAATATCTGCTTCATTTCGTCTTCATTAGGTCCATGAATATTGATAACATTGATCGTCGATATCCTGGATCGTATATCTGGTAGCTTAATGTTCCACCTTGCCGGTGGATTTTGCGCTGTCATCAGAACGTGAATATTTTTTTCTTTGATCGTATTATATATGTAATACAATAGTATATCGTCTCCGATCTGGTCGGCATCATCCAGAACGAAATACTTTTGGGTAATCTCCGTGGACGATAATTCGTACCACCTGCTAAAAATATCGGAATACGACTTTATGACGTCGGCACTAACTCGGGTAGCCCAGATATTAGCAAGGTGCGTTTTCCCTGCCCCCCCCTCTCCTACCAAACAAACGAAATTATCTTTAATCTTTTCAGAAGGCCATTTCTCCAGCCACTCAAATACATATCGATTACATCCGCTCACGATAAAATCCAAAGCCTTCCAAGAAAAGCCCCAGGGCATCGGTAATGTTAATTGACGGTATTCCACCCTCAGTACCAGCCCTGTTCAGTTTAAGGAATGGTAACCATCATTCCATCCAATTCCTCAGTGATAACTATTTGACAGGCCAATCTCGAATTCGATTTACTCGCCGCAATGACTTCGAGCAACTCAGACTCTTGAGTAGAAGGCTCTTTCAATTTCGGTAGAAAATCCGGGACGATGTAAACCTGACAAGTACCACAGGCACTCGCTCCATTACACCCAGCAAAAAGACTAATATTATTTTTACGAGCTACCTCTAAGAGAGTATCCCCTACCACAGCATTAGTTTCCACTAACCCACTACATGTCCTAAAAATAATTTTTGGCATAATCCACTCCATAATTTATTGTCTCGATGTCTTCGAAATGACGAAATCGAGTTCGACCTCGGTACATAACCCTAAAGCGACTGGACTTCTGGGTTTCAAATTCGAAATTTCCTTGTATGTCCTGTTCTTGATCGACCTAATCATGATCTTTGTCGTACCCAGAAGAATACATATATCCTGCTCTGCGATTTCAGGATAATACTTCAGAAGCCATAAGATTGCATCCGGCCTATCCTGACGCTTTACTCTAGGCGTATATTTCTTCGTCAATTTTTTAGGTTGATCGATAAATTGACTCGATTTCATAACCAACTTCGAATTTGGATCCATTTCACACCGATGGATTTCATCAAGGGTTAGCTGAGACGAAGAAATTGGATCGAATCCTCTCATTCGAGAATCCATAGATCCATTTGCCAATGATTCAATTTCGAGGATATGTAACCCGCAAAACTCAGAGATTTGGGTAAAGGTCAACGATGTATTCTCGAGTAACCATATTGCCGTCGCCTTTGGCATCAACGGAACAGTCACAGAAAAAACCTCATCACTTCGGCAACGATCTGCCAGATGATATTACAAAATCGTAATGAAGACAACGTAATAGGCCCTGGGCGGAATACCATTAGCGAATACAAAAAAAACTGAGAAATCGACTAGAGCACCAACATCCACTTATTTTTTTTGCTATAATCCAGTACGGGTAGTGAATGGTCCTTCTGTAGTTCGAGAGTAAATTTCATGGGAAAAAGAGATAACGTTGCTGTAATTCAAATCGAAGATGAAATGAAAAGATCTTATCTCGATTACGCGATGAGTGTTATCGTATCTCGCGCCCTACCGGATGTCCGGGACGGACTAAAACCGGTTCATAGGCGTATCCTGTATGCCATGAACGAGACGGGCAATCACTATAATAAACCGTACAGAAAATCAATGCGGGTAGTCGGAGAAGTGCTTGGGAAATATCATCCTCACGGAGATGCAGCCGTATACGCAACGATGGTGCGCTTGGCTCAAGATTTTAGTTTAAAAGTTCCTCTGATTGATGGGCAGGGAAACTTCGGATCAATGGACGGAGATTCGGCCGCGGCCGCGCGCTACACCGAAGCCCGAATGTCGGAGTTAGCTCATGAGCTGATCGCAGATATTGACGATGATACAGTTAATTTCAGACCGAATTACGATAATACTGTAGAGGAACCTACCGTTCTACCAGCCAAATTTCCGAACCTGCTAGTTAATGGGGCCGGGGGAATAGCCGTCGGGATGGCAACCTATATCCCGACGCATAATCTGGGAGAAGTTATTGATGCATGTTGTGCCGTTATCGATAATCCGGACATTACGACCGATGAACTGATGCAAAGTTATATCCCTGGACCCGATTTCCCAACGGGTGGTATCGTCATGGGCGATGCCGGAATTAGGGCGGCATTTAATACTGGCAGAGGATCGGTTGTTGTGCGCTCGAAGACGAGTATTATGAATTCTGGAGGTAGGGAATCAATCATTGTTCATGAAATACCATATCAAGTCAATAAAGCAAAATTAGTAGAAAAAATCGCTGAATTGGTAAAAGATAAAACGATTGAAGGTATTAGTGATATTCGCGATGAATCGAATAAAGATGGTGTAAGAATTGTTATAGAACTCAAAAAAGATGCAATTGGAGAAGTTATTTTAAATCAATTTTTTATATTTACTCCGTTGCAGACTAGCTTCGGTTACAATATGCTAGCCCTCGTCAAAAATAGACCGTTAAGACTTTCTCTCAGGGGAATTATAGATAACTTCGTCGAATTTAGACAAGAAGTCATCGTAAGGCAAAGCAAATTCAATCTCAAAAAAGCAAGAGAAAGAGCTCACGTTTTGCTGGGATTTGCTCTTGCGATTACCAATATCGACAGAGTAATCGAACTAATCCGGGCGGCAATTGATAGACAAGAGGCTAGGGAAAAGTTAATGGCTGAAGTTTTCGATGCTCGTGAAATTTTGTCGATGTTGGAGCTCGTCGATGGGAAACAGGAGAATGTAGATCACTATAAATTATCTGAAGCGCAGACTAACGCTATCTTAGATCTGCGTTTGCATAGGCTTACCGGTCTAGAACGCGACAAAATTAAAAGCGATTTGAATGATGTAGTATCGCAAATTGAAGATTTACTTTCAATTCTAGGATCCAAACAAAAAATCATAGATATCATTAAGGATGAGCTCCAAGAAGTTAAGAAAAAATTCAATACTCCGAGATTAACGCAAATTGAGAGAACATTCGAAGCATTTGAGGACGAGGATCTTATCCAGAAGGAGGACATGGTCGTAACGTACACATTAGAGGGATACGTTAAACGCGTTCCGTTATCCACATATCGAGCTCAAAAGCGCGGAGGACGAGGCAGGAGTGGGATGGGAGTTAAAGATGAAGATATCGTTAAGGACCTAATCATCGCCAATACCCACGATGAAATCCTGTTTTTCTCGTCAATCGGGAAAGTTTATAAAATGAAGATCTATAAGCTCCCAATTGGACTTCCGACGGCTAAGGGAAGGGCTTTGGTCAACCTCCTTCCCATCGAAGAAAATGAAGTCATTTCGACGATCCTGGTTGTAAAGAAGGATGAAGATCTAAAATCTAAAACCTTGATATTCTCAACTTCATTTGGGAATATCCGGCGGAATAAATTCGAGGATTTTGCGAATATTCAATCGAACGGGAAAAGAGCCATAAATCTTGAAGATGGAGAGAAGTTGATTAGTGTCGCTCTCGCCGGACAAGATAATGATATTTTTATTTCAACGAAGGGTGGAATATGTAATCGCTTCTCCGTAAACGATGTCAGAATTTTTGCAGGGAGGGCATCGAATGGTGTACGTGGGATAAAACTTAAAAACGGTGATGAAGTAATTTCTATGGCGATTCTCGACAAATGGGATATGGAGAACATCGATGAAAGGGAATCGTATCTAAGGAATGCTGGTGATCTTCGAAAGTCTATAACTAAAGCTTCTGGATCACTTATCGAAGATAGAATGACGATCTTGGCAAAGAACGAGAAATTTATATTGACTGTCACTGAAAATGGATTCGGAAAGGTATCATCTTCCTATGAATATAGGTCAACGAGCCGTGGGACCCAGGGATTCACGAATATAGCTATCAGCGAGAAAAATGGGAAGGTTGTAGCTTCATTTTCCGTCTATCTCGATGCCCACATCATGCTAATAACGAATATTGGAAGGATCATGAGATGCAGCGTCCAGGATATAAGGATTACTCATCGTGTCGCCCAAGGAGTTATTATCTTGCGCCTGAACGAAGGAGAGACTATTACCTCAGTTTCGACGGTTAATGAAACGCCCGAAGTGGTTATAGATGGAAGTGGAGATGATTAGTCGTAGGCAAAATGCTGACCTGGATTCGAAAGATTATGAGGCATTTGAAAATCTTGCCGGTTTCTGGTGAAAGAAAAAGAAGGAAGGTGTATATAATAGCAGGGGAGCCTTCCGGAGACGCAATTGGGGCCAAGGTGCTAATGGCCCTGAGAGCCTTCGATGTGGAGATTTCTGGAGTCGGAGGTCCTAAGATGCAAAAGGAAGGATTGGTCAGTTTATTCGATATCGGCGAAATTTCGATTGGCGGAGTCGTTGAGCTTATTCCGCACGTCCTCAAGATAAAAAAGCTTATCCGTCGAACTACTCATGATATCATCAGTAATTGCCCCGATGTGATTCTGACTATCGACTCTCCCGGTTTCTGCTTTAGGGTTGTAAAGTTAATTCGCAAATTATCTCCAGGAATTGGAATGGTTCATCTCGTTGCCCCGAGCGTTTGGGCTTGGAGATCTGGACGCGCCAAAAAGATAGCAAAATTGTACGATGTTTTATTGACGCTATTCGACTTCGAACCGCAGTATTTCTTGAAACATGGATTACATACGAAGTGTGTCGGCCATCCGATGATTGAGGAGTTCCACGAAGATGTCAATAAAAGCAAAGACGATTTGCTTTTATTAATGCCAGGAAGTCGAATTCAAGAAATCAAGAAAATGTTACCAGTATTTCTTGAATTTTGTGATAAATATCAAGCAACACGATACGTAATCCCGACATTACCGCATTTAGTTCCCCTGATTCAGGAATATTTGGGAGCTAGGACTTGGATCGAAGTAATATTTGATGAGCGTGAAAAGAACAGTCTATATCGAAGGGCTAAACTTGCGATCGCCGCGAGCGGAACGGCGACCATTCAATTGACTCTCGCTGGGTGTCCAATGATCGTTTGCTATAAAATGAATAACATTACGTATAAAATGATTAAACGGATTATAAAAACGAAATATATTTCGTTAGTAAATATTATTTCGAATCGCCGAGTAGTACCAGAATTGATTCAAAGAGAATGTAGAGCTGATAAAATCCTTCAGGTCGCTTCAGACATGGATACCAACGAACAGATTCGGGAGCTATGCTTGGTACGAAACGGTATCTGTAACTTAGCTCATACTCCCAGCGAAAAAATCGCAGAGATTATCGTAAACGTAAAAATGCACCCTACGAAATCTTAAAGGAGAGAGATTACCTTTATCGGGACCGCTTTTGCAATAGCCCAATTGATATAAGATATCGTTTCATTTGTCTCGTTTTCAACGCATTTTCGATATTGAATGAATCAAAATGCTTGATTCTCTCTTGCCATTTATCGAATGTAGAATTAAATTATGATCAGGATATTTTGATTTTGAAGTGGACATTATGGAAGGTAAAG
>JAISFY010000067.1 GCA_031263345.1 Holosporales bacterium
GTATTGCTGTTTTATTGTCTGCTCAGGCCACCGACAGGGCCGTCAACAAGGCGACTCTCGATCTGTTTCAGATTGCGGACTCTCCGGAATCGATGCTAAAACTCGGCCTCGACGAATTGAAAAAATATATCAAAACTATTGGATAATAAAATTCGAAGGCCAGCAATAACATGGGATTATCAGAGATTCTTATATCGCAATATGATTCTAAAATTCCAATGGCGAGAGATGATTTGGAAAAATTACCGGGAATTGGAAGAAAGTCAGCGAATGTTATCTTGAATTCTTTGTTTGGTGAAGATGTGATAGCGGTTGATACCCACGTTCTGAGAGTGTCGAAAAGACTCGGACTCACAAAATCCGACAATCGACTTCAAGTCGAGCAGGACCTATTAAAAATAATTCCGAAAAAATTTTACAAGAACGCAAGTGATTGGCTTGTCCTGCATGGACGTTATATTTGTAGAGCTAATTCCCCGAGGTGCAGTGAATGCTTCCTGCGCAATCTGTGCTTCGTCGGGGATAATGCTATGATATAATTTCGCGTCTATATCCCGTTTGAGAGTTTTTTTATGCGCAAGGAAACGCCGTGCAGACCGTGGCTCATTTGGTGGATTACAGCTGCCTTTTATCTATATGAGCTGGTATTGAGGGTATCTCCCAGTGTCATGACCGAAGGTTTGATGTCATCATTCAACGCGACGTCAACTCTAATTGGGATTTTAGTTTCATTTTACTATTACTCCTACACGATTTTGCAACTCCCATGCGGAATTATGCTAGATAAGCTAGGGGCTAAGAATTTGTTATTAGTTTCGGCACTTTTATGTGTCGTCGGATCCTGCTTATTCGCCAGCCCCGAGAAAATTTATATCGCCCAGATAGGGAGGTTTTTGGTTGGAGCTGGATCGGCCTGCGCCTTCGTTAGCTGCCTTCAGGTTGCAACCAGCCTCTTCACGAAAAAATATTTTGTAATTTTAGTGGGCATTACGAATGTTATGGGGACCCTGGGTGGACTTCTGGGTGGCTTCCCGATCGCTAAATCGGTGAATGCAATAGGCTGGCGGAATACGACATATGTTCTCGCCGCTATTGGGCTCTTCATCATAGCCCTGATAATACTATTTATTCCGAAAAATATTAAGAGCATCTCTGATAATAAAAATAATGAATCTCATTCAATTTTAAAGAACATTCTGAATCTAGTTAGAAATCATCAAATCGTATTATCGGGAGTTATTTCTGGATTGATGTACCTCCCGATCTCGGCCTTCGCCGAGCTGTGGATCGTTCCATTTTTTATGGCGAAACATGGAATAGATAATGAAAAAGCCTCCACGGCCGCGGCCACGATATTCGTTGGAATTGCGTTCGGCAGCATCGTCCTTGCAATGGCCGCAAAAAAACTGGGAGGATACATGCGGACCATCCGCCTGGCCTCTCTGAGCACGGCCATAATGTTCGCCGTCCTCATATTCGGCTCTGATAGCCTGTCGACTTCACTACCCATCGTTTTTATCATTGGATTTTTGACGGGGGCCCAACCCATCTGCTTTACCTGCGCGAAAAATAACGCCTCATCAAATCTTTCGGGGACTACATTGGCCCTCACGAACTGCATTATAATGTCGCTTGGAGCTGTGTTCCAGCCTGCCCTCGGCACACTCTTAGACACATTTTGGAACGGAACGGTAACGGAAAATGGAATGAGGATATACGATGCTTCGTGTTATAAGCTCACAATCCTAACGATCCCAGCATCCTTGATTATAGCATATTTCATCTCATTTTTCGTGAAAGAGACGATTAATCTAGAAGATGAATAGACCATCCATAATTGCCTGCCTTCAAATCATCTTCAATATGGGGATGTGTTTATCGCGTGAATTTGCGACTTATCAATTACCATTATCTGAAGCATTACAAAAAACTTTTCCAGCCATAAATTCTCAGATTTTCATAATAGTTAACTTGGAATCCAGGGTTGTTTTACACGGTAAAAATTTTGGTAGGGAAAGTCAGGACAAAGAAAGCCTGTATGATATCTGCGTAAATGTTGAGGATGATTTACTATCTAAACCTGACGATCGACGGATAATAATTTTCCAAGATCGTGATGGATACGGATGCATCTTCTGTTATAAAAATCCAGATTCCTGCACATTCTTGTGCGTCTTTGGTAGAGCGAAATCGAGGCAGAATATCGTTCGAGATATCAACTTTATACGGAACTGGCTCGATCAGTTTTATCTGTATGAGGTATCACGGCGAGGAGAGCTCATCGCGACGATTCCAGTATTATACGGGAAAGTTACGGCTATACCCGTCGTATTGAGTAAGCGGCAGCTAATATTGCTATCCAAAAATTGCGACGATAACGTCACGAAAACTTCCAGATATAGGACGATCGTGGCCGCCCCGATTCGAGACGGAGATATCGTCGGGTTGATTTTTTATGGGACTAGTACATTTCAGAATGTATTATCTCAAGATTTAAAAGCATCCACTACAGTCGAAAAAACCAATATAGCTCGCATCTTATTCGATTCGATCCGATATTTAATATTTGGTCCTAAAATGGGTGCTTAGGGAGAATCTGCATCTTATTTACAGAATCAACTTCTTCATCATAGTCAGGATGTGATAGAATGGCGGATCTTTTTTAACTTTTTAAGTGAAATTACTAGTATGAAATTTTGGTTATTACTGTACTTTTTGTTGTCTACTGCCGTTGCCGGAGCCACTTCAGTCATTTCTTTCTACACATCTAGTTCGCCCGAAGCGAAAATAGATTCCGACGATAAGAAGTCTAATGAACTCGATCAAAAAAAGCTATTCAATATGATCCGTAAGGGAGTCGTCGCCATCGATGTAATTGCTCACGTTATCGTCAACAAACAAGTGAATGATAAAATGTGGCATGGAACTGGATTCATAGTAGACCTCGAGCATGGCCTCATCGTAACGAATGCCCATATTGCTGGGGAATTGGCGGTCTGTACTTATAGAATCAAATTCGGGAATGGTCAAATGGCCGAGGCGAAACTTGAATATACAGATCCGTGCTATGATTTCGCGATACTATCCGTCAACCCCAGCGAAATCCCGCTATATTGCATCGCTTTAAAGTGCTCGGAAGATCCGGTTAGCCTTAATCTGATGGTCTATTCCATGGGGAATTCCAGCCGTAATGAATTCTCGACGTATACGGGGTATGTTTTCGATACGGAAAGTATACTGTGGTTAAAGTCTCTGCCGGAGCAGTCATTCCAGTTCTCGGGTTTAACGGTCGGCGGAGCCAGCGGCTCACCAGTCTTTAGCAGCGGTGGTGATGTCGTCGGAGTTTTGTACGGAGGTAAACTCGTATCTGGGGCGGCCCTCCCGATATCCTACGTCACCCCTGTCGTCGAGGCCGTAAAGAATGGGCGAAAATTTACCAGATATTTTTGCGGATGTGTTCTAGATTATACATCCATTCAGGATGCGGTTAATTCTGGAGCAATCCCAGAAGAAGCCGCTAAAGAATTGGAAAATAAA
>JAISFY010000074.1 GCA_031263345.1 Holosporales bacterium
TCCGGTCCGATCCCAATTGTATTCATTTCCGATGCCCCTAGTCCGTAACCACGGTTTTTAACTACTTCCCGATCCTCGACCCATCCGAACGTTCTGGCCTCAGACAGCTCTCCCAAATCATCATCTACATCAAACGAGTACCGATTATACTTTCCGATAACCGGATTGATCTTGTCATAATCCAGCTTAACCGAAATATGACATTTTCTTGCTGGGTGAATTACTATTCTACCATATTGAGATTCAGCAACGATATCTCTTTTAATAACGATTGCGGGAACACCAGGTCTCTGCCTTATAATTCCGACCTCATTAATTCCATCGACGAATTTCTTAGCCGACCCATCCATTATCGGAATCTCGTCAGAGCTGACCTCAACTAAAGCATTCGTGACACCAGTTATCCGGAAGGCCGCTAGAAGATGCTCAATAACGGAAATGGTTACACAGTCATTATTCGCTACGCGTGTACAAAAATCGGAAGCTACAACAACTTCCGGGGATAGCGCAACGTATGGGTTTTTATCCGAAATGTCAGTTCTTTTAAAAACGATCCCGAGACTGTCCGGAGCTGGAAGAATCTTAATCGAAGCCTTTTTCCCGCCGTGAATCCCAATATCTCCAAACGATACGGGAGCACCAACAGTCGCCTCAGATCTTAACTTAATACTCATTTTTTTCTAATTTTAATTATATCCCATCCAAACTAGGATACCCATTACCAGTAACATAACGAAAGTATTTAAATGTTACAAATTATTACAAGGTTAAAACCTCAATTGAATCCTCGGTTACAGCAATGGTATGCTCAAATTGCGCCGAGAGTGATCTATCGACAGTAACGGTAGTCCATCCATCGTTTAAGGTTTTTGATTTATAAGACCCAGCGTTCAGCATCGGCTCAATCGTAAAAAACATACCGGGTAGTATTTGTTCCAGTTTTTTATGACAATCGTAATGCAAAATGAGCGGATCCGCGTGAAATACTTTCCCAATTCCATGCCCACAGTAGTCTCGAACGATCGAAAATCCAGTTCGAGAAACAAATTTTTGGATAGCCGCTCCAATATCTCCAAAATAACCGAATGGCCTTACTGCCTCGATACCAACAAATAATGCTCTTTCGGTAACTCTGACTAATGTTTCGGCTAATTTGGAACACCTCCCGACGAGAAAAGTCTTACTAGTATCTCCATGCCATCCATCGATTATAACCGTTACATCAATATTGATTATATCTCCTCGTTTGAGTTTATAGGGGCCCGGAATTCCATGGCAAATGACATGATTTACTGAAGTACAAATCGACTTAGGAAACTCATTATAATTGAAAATGGCTGAAGTACCACCGTGCTCAATGATATATTCATGGCATATGTCATCGAGCTCGTTAGTCGATACTCCTTCAACGACAAATTGCTCGATGTAGCGTAAAACATCCCTCGACAGGTGACAAGCCTTTCTCATATCGGGTAACTCTTTCATATCATGCAGAATAATTCCTGACATTCCTTTGCTAGCCTTAGCAGCTCATGGAGTAAAGAATATATCTAATCTCTGTGAAAAAATAGCTCTTTTCTTCATATACCCCTAAATGAAGCAAATCACCCTGTAGTCGATGGTTATTGAGAACTACAAAGCTCTACGAAAAATCACTGTTATTTTAATAAATTCATTCGCTTGTATAACTTGATCATTAACACTTTTTTAACTGTGCGTTAATAAAATATTAATTACTATTACTTATTCTAATTCTGGAATACCTATTTTTTAGAGGTGCTTTATGTTTAGTATCACAAAAGCCCTCGTATTAGCTGTGATGGGTATCACTACGTTACTATCCATATCAGCTGCCTCCGACAGCCCCTTAACGTCAAAAAATGTGCTTGTACAGCTAAATCCTGTTGAGCTGCATACGGACACAATAGTTGACAATATTGGTAATGCCCAGTTCCGTATAATGAGAGAAGATGTTTCATTTGAAGGCAATTCAAAACTCGCGATTTGTCTAAGGAGCTTCGCTAACTTACTACTTAAACTAAAGTCTACCCCCGAGCCTGATATTTTTGATATCATCGTTTCTCTCGACGGAGATGGAGTTGCCTCAGCAACCGCTCTCGCTTCGGTATGTCATCTCCTTGAAGCCCGAATCGCTCGAGCAAGCAGCCTGAAATATCCGGATAGGCAGTGGCCCTTAAGTTCCGTCGTGGACGTCGTCTGTGGATGCGGTACAGGGGCTCTCGTTGCCAATATACTCGCCCTAGGAATACCGATAACTGAAGCGATTATCTCTGACATTCAGGTTTTGCCATGGATGTCTTTGTTGAAAACCTGCCCAGCCGGATGTGTATCAGGTGCGGCGACTGCCATCGATGTCGGATCTAACGTAACTTCCGCATACTATGGGAAAACCGCAGCGGCAGATGAATCCACTGTGCGTGGAAAGCCAAGCGACCACGATGCTTGTAATCTATCGAAAATATCTAAAGCTGCTGTTATCCAGCACATCTCAACGGCCTCTAATGATGATTTAAAAACATCTCTCGTATTGGTCGCATCTAACATTAGTGACAGCATTTGCTTATCCGTTCTTAACGCCATTTCTGCAAAAGACAGGGATACAGCTGCGCGATTCAAAAAATGGGGTTTCTCAGAAACCATGTTTATTCTCAACGGTATTATATCTACGTGTGATACGGCCACTAAAGGAACTGCCGTAGGAAAGGCACGTGAGTTATTTCCTAAAATTCCGCTCGCAGTTCTGCAAGCAGACGATACCAAACCGTGCGCAATTTCTAGTATACAATCCAGCCTACTGGCACAAAAGACCCTGCAGAAAGACCTAATCCTCATAAATTTTGCGTCTGAAGTTACAGACGTACCATGCGTAATCCCTAGCCTGAGATTTGATGTTACCTATACCGATAATAATTTATTAATCATTTCGGTTGGCGCTAAAATTTTGATCCCGGCTAAACAAGCGTTAAGTACCTCCAAAAAAAACAGAAATAGAATGTTCGCTGATATATTCTCAGCAACCAAAAACCTGTTTATCCCACCATCAGGAGGTCGAAAAAATACAGCTCAAACCGTATTCTCCGCTCTCACCGATTTCTTGGCCATGTGTAATTGTCATGCAGTCCCAAACTATAAATTTATTTCACCATCCGGGATTGATAGATCGTCTAGCGATGTACCAGATTTCTCACCAATACCAACAGTAAACGACGCAAGGATGGCCAGTTTGTCATCTTTAGCAGGTATTAACCATGAGATTTCGGATGAAAGCGATCACTTTCCGGATAGCACAACTAGCGACTCGGATAGCAAGGCGTCCGACCAGAGCAAAACCTTATCCTCGGCTGACAGTACCAGCGAATCAGATCGAAGTAACGATAAAAGCTCAGATAATAGAGCCAACTCGGACTCGAACCATACGGAAAATAGTAGTTCTCCTACTACTGATGGCCTGAGCGATGAAGAAGAAATCGATCAAATCCAGCTGCTTGTAGCGTAGGTTAGTATATCAAATCCCTCAATACTCCTTTTTTTTACGGCAGTTAACCACATTTAGGTTCGGTGTACGTGAATGCAAACGGCCGATTTTTTACCAAACTGTTTAGCTATTATTTTCTTAATGGCCGTTGCACATTCTCGCTTTATTTCATTAATCGATTCTGCATGTTTAGTAACTTCATTCGCAACGATCTGATATATCCTCGTCTCGAGCCTCTTAGCCTCGTTCTTATCCATATATATGCCGCGAGTTATTATTTCCGGGGCATTCAGAAGCCTATTACCGCTCGATATAATAAAACTAATGCTAACACTCCCCCCGCTTGACATGATCATCCTATCATTTATAGCATCATGCGTTATCGGGATTAAGTTCTGCCCGTCTAGCGCCATAAATGTCACATCGATTTTAGATAACCTTTTAAGCTGCCCCTCCCTTAAAGCAATGATTTCTCCAGATTCGACAATTAAAGACTCCCGAAGACCGTTTTGTTCAGCAAATCTCCGATGAGCATGAAGCATAACCGAATCCCCGTGAATCGGAATAAATGACTTAGGGTTTAGCCATTTGTACATTTTCACGAGATCGCCTTTACTCGGATGTCCCGAAACGTGGATATCATCATCCGTGGCCGTCGTTACAATTTCCACGCCGTTCCTAATCAAAAGATTTTGCATGTCACGAATACAAATCTCGTTTCCAGGAATTACCTTCGATGAGAACACAACAACATCGTGTTTTCCCAATTTAATTATCCGATTCTCTCCTCGAGCTAGCCTGAATAAGGCCGAACGCGCTTCCCCTTGAGATCCAGTACACATCAACAAGACCTTAGAGGGGGGCATACTCACAGCCTCTTCTTCCGGAATAACCGATGAAACACCGGCTTCAAAATCCTTAGAGAAATATGATGTCTTAGAAACTGCAGCCATCATCTTAAATATTGATCTGCCAACAATCGCTACCTTACGGCCCGATTTACGAGCAATATGAAAGACCGTTTCCATTCTGGCAATATTAGATGCAAAGCATGTCACTGTAATTCTCTTATCTTTGTACTGCGAAATAACCCGAGATAACGCCTGCCTAACATCCGTTTCGGATCCGGCCTCATCATCCACTAATACATTCGTCGAATCACAGAGTAGGCAATCCACTCCATTATTCCCTATCTCTATTAATCTCTTTTCATCTATCTTGTCTCCTAGCAATGGAGCATCATCTATTTTCCAGTCTCCCGTATGAAAGATAGTCCCTGCTTTCGTTTTAATGTATAAACCACAGGCCCCTAGTATAGAATGGGCTAACGCAACATACTCTATTTCAAAATTATCTAACTGAATTGGATTTTTACATGTGACGATTTTAATCTCAACATTATCATTCCATGGATATTCTTTAAGTTTCTGCCTCAAAACGGCCGCCGAAAATTCGGTTACATATACCGGGCATTTTAGTTTCATCCATAAGTACTGTACCGCCCCAATATGGTCCTCATGAGCGTGAGTTATAAAAATTCCCTTAATCTTATCAGGTGTTTTAGCCGGAAATGATACATCCGGAGTCAACACCTCAATTCCAAGAGAATCATAAAACGCTATCCCTAAATCAATAATTATCCATTCCCCATTAGTTCCGATCATCGTGCAATTTGCACCAATTTGTTCTAACCCACCAAGCGGCAGTATCAGTAATTCATTTTTTTTCGGTTGCATATTAATCCCTTAATAATTTACAATGATTCGTTATCATAAACTCCAAAAACCTTTCCGTTCTCTACCCAGCCAATATATCTCTTTCCGTTGTCTCCGTTTTGCACTTCCACTTTACACCAATTTCCCCGAACGGATAGCAGAGACATTACGACATTCTTTTTAACGTGCGCTATAATGCTCGCCCTCTCGCCTCGACCATCCATTAAGGCAACCCCATTCTCGCAGATAACGATCACCGATCTCTTCGAAGACAATTTGCTCTTATGAATCCAGCTTTCATCTCCGTCTGGATCCTTTATTCTTCTCCAATTGTCATACTTAGCCGTTATCACTACTGGAATCCCAGGGTAAACATAAGCACAGGCAACTTTATACTGTGTTCCCGGCCCCTTATGGGAGTTAGCTTTACTATATTTGATAGAGGCATAATATGGAGGGCACACCCCACTGACTATACGAGCCTCCAATGGATCCAATCCAAATGCCATTAAAAAAATGACCAATCTATAAGCTACACGATTCACCGATATATACCCCCAAATTATGCGCAATTTTAACGCATATATCCGATTCATCCAACCTCTTGTTGATACCACGCATCAATTCGGAGATCGAAATCTTTTCAATTTGCTTACCGCGATAACACAACATGATGCTACGCTCACCAGCAATAAGAGAATTCACAGCCTCCACCCCAAAAGAAGTTCCTATTATCCGATCTAAAATTACAGTCGTCCCCCCCCTTTGAATGTGTCCAAGAATAACCGCCCTAGACTCAAATCCTACGTTTTTTAGGTAGTCAGCTATGTACTGCCCTATCCCTTTATATTTTATTAAATGGTATTTCGAAGATTCACCACACGGGATGCTATCTTGGTGCTTTAGATTAACTGCCTCTACTGCCTCCGCGACGATGATAATACAATACTTCTTGCCTGAGTCATAATTTTCCTTTACCCTCGAAACTACTCTCGACATTTCGAATTCAAATTCGGGAACCAGTATGATATCCGCTCCCGAAGCCACCCCTGCATACAATGCAATGAACCCGGCATCACGCCCCATTACCTCAACGATTATCGTCCTTTGATGACTTTTTGCGGTCGACCTTACCTTCGAAATTGCATCGGCTACTACCTCGACGGCTGTCGAGAATCCAACCGAAAAATCTGTCCCATTGACGTCATTGTCGATCGTTTTTGGAATTGCCACTACATTCATTAAGTCTGGAGCATAATCTAGCAATTCTTTGAGAATTGTTAGGCTGCCATCCCCTCCAATATAAATTAAACCATCGAGAGATAGCTTTTTATATCCATCACAAACTAATTGTAGAATTTCCTTTTGAGACCTCCCATGTTCTAGATTAGTCGTAAAAGATTTCGTATCAGAACATAGAATGCTACCGGACGATGTTAGTAACTCCTCCCCGATGTCTTTAGCCGTCAACGAGACACAATTGAAGCTCTCCGGAAACAAGCCGAAAAAACCACGATAAATCCCAAAAAGCTCACACCCAATCATATCAGCACGAACCACAGCACCCCTGATAATAGAATTCAAACCAGAACAATCCCCACCAACGGTAACGATCCCTAACCTCTTTTTCATCAGAAATTTATATTCGCGACTCATGTTGTATCAACAAGGTATCTTAATGAATCTTCCCACGAAATGCAAATTACCGTAAAAAAATGAAACCAGTTTTTGTTGAAACTAGTACATTCATATGCAACAATGGCTGAAGATAGCGCCCATAGCTCAATTGGATAGAGCGTCAGACTACGGATCTGAAGGCTGAGAGTTCGAGTCTTTCTGGGCGCACCACGTATTTGGGGATTTATTTAGGAATTTTGCCATGGGAATAATTAAGAACTGCTCGATTGGAATCGTCGTCCATTCTTTATTGGGGTTTTCGGTGTTCAGTAATGGACCGACCTTCCCTGCGGCGCCAGGAACACCTTCCCCAGAAATGGTACAGCAGGCCCCTCCCCAATTTCAACAACAACCGCCACAAATGCCACAAGAAGGCCTGCAGCCTGGATTTGGACCAGGGCAGCCGATGCCTCAAGATGCACAATCGGGCCAGGGATATCCAGGTCAGCAACCGGGAAATTTACCACAGCAAGCATTTTTCCCAGGACAAGGACAATCCAGCACGGAGCAATTAAACATTACCCAGCCCATGATAAATCCTGGAACCGGCGCTCAGATCAGCGTACCCGTTTTCATTAAGAAGGGAAATCAGCTAAGTAAGAGTGAACTTACTCAGAACTCTTTGCTGGGAAAGGCCGTAGTTATCTGCGTTGGAGATTGGTGTCCACATTGTGCTAATTTTCTAAATACATTCGCTAAGTATATCGAAATTTTAAGAATGTATGGGATAAATATCATATTCCTGCATGTTCCATCACTCGAGATCCTCGGAAACTGGCGCGATCCAACGATGGAAGATTACCAGAGTGCAGAAGGAAAATTACAGCAATATGGCATCAAGGCTGATTCACCTGAGAGTAAAACCAAACCGGCTGGTGTTTACCTCGTTATGCTCGGTAGCAAAGATGCCCTCGCGAAAGTCAACGTTTCTTCATTACCGACAGCAATCGGATCAAATAACGGAAGAGAATGTTTTAGGCACGTTGGTGAAGATGCAGTACGATCGCTCTGTTTGTCGAATCCTGATATTTTAACTAACATTCTAAAAATCTTTAATAAGGACAGCAAGGGTATCGATGATTCCTCTAAGAAAGGGACACCCCCCAAAAAGGGCCCAGCTAAAGGATTAAAGGGCCGCGCTAAAAAATCGGAGGATTTCAAAAAATCGAGTATTATGTCTGGTATGTTTGGCCCGGTAGACAGAAATAAAGCTAGCAAGGCCACTCAATTCCTTAATGATGGAGTGTCTTCGATATTGTGGTCAAGGAGCCCACCAATTCAGCATACGTCTCGCGGATGCTCTTGTTATCTTCATTAACGATCTCCCCATCCAAAGAATGTCTCTTGAAAATCGGGGGAAGGCTGGGCGCTAATCGATCCTTGAGTTATGCTTAGATGTGCAGTCTACGAGATGAAAGAAAGCTTATAACGAGAAGATCATTCATCTTCATCAGCATAAAGGCGGTCCTCGGGACCGTTATCGGGGCGAGGCTTTTTTATCTACAAGTTTTACAGTTCTCTCACTACAAATTGCTGTCAGATAAAAATAGGTTGGTCGCGAAGAGAATATTACCACCAAGAGGGAAAATATTGGCTGCAAATGGCGAACTTATAGCCAGTAACAGATTTACGTATTCTGCTGTTTTAGACCTGTTAGAAATTCCAGAAGAAGATAGAATCAATGTCATCAGTCAAATAATCAAAGAAAAAACATTAGATGATAAATCGATTACAGAATTGCGCAATATCCCCGAAACAATCAATCGCAACAATAGATTGATTTTATTACAAGAAAACTTAGATTGGGATGACTTAGCAGGATATTATATTACTGCCTCATTACTTCCCGGTATCGTCATCGAAAAGGTCCAAATGAGGAAATATTTACATGCTGAAGAATTGTCTCACATTATCGGTTATATCGGAGCACCAACAAAGAAAGATATCGAAATAACCGATAACGCAGCCCTGACTTTGCCAATGGCGAAAATCGGCAAAACTGGAATTGAGAAATGCTATGACGAAGAATTATTTGGTAAAATCGGTGTTCAACACGTCGAGGTCAATGCGAGGAGGCAATTCGTAAGATGCGTAAGCGATACGGAAAGTATACCGGGAACCGATATTCATCTTACCATCAATCTGGATTTACAACTAGAAGTATACAACATTTTATCAAATCACAATGGGGCTTCTTGTGTTGTAATGGATGTTCATTCTGGAGCGATTTTAGCATTCGTTTCGTATCCAGGATATGACATCAATATTTTTACAAAGAGGATAGATCCAAAAACTCTACAGGAAGTATATAATAACCCATTTAAACCGGCAATTAATAAGGTAATAAATGGTCTGTACTCTCCTGGTTCTGTATTCAAGATAATTACAGGACTCGCCGGACTCGCTGCTGGGGTGATAAATGGAGATACCAAATTTCGATGTACTGGAGTCCACGAACTTGGCTCTCATAAATTTCATTGCTGGCGGTGGAAGTATAATGGTCACGGTTCGGTGAACTTGCGGCAGGCAATAGCCGAATCATGTGACGTATTTTTTTATAATGTCGCTGAGCTAGTCGGAGCAGATAAAATAGCTAAAACTGCCAGTGATTTTGGGCTCGGGATTCAGACTGGAATTGATCTGCCTGGGGAAAAATCTGGACTCATTCCAACAAAGGAATGGAAAAAAACAATGAAAAAACAAAGATGGACGACGGGAGATACATTAAATTTGTCGATAGGGCAAGGATTCGTTTTATCAACTCCTCTCCAGCTGGTTAGAATGATATCAATCATGGTCAACGGGCTGAATCCGATAACTCCGTATCTTCGAAAAAGCAAAGAACTAACATCGCTAGATCGCTTGCAATATAAGCAAAATCATATCGAACTAATATTGGACGGAATGTATGATGTCGTAAACTCAGCAACTGGGACCGCTAGAAAATCTGCTATTGATGACGAGGCTTTTGAGATGTCTGGGAAAACCGGAAGCTCGCAGGTTTATCGTATTACGGAGGCTCAACGCAATCTCGGGAAAACGGTTTCAGACGAGTACTGGCTGAAAGAACATGCTATTTTTATTGGGTATGCCCCAGATTCAGATCCCAAATTCGGCATCGTCGTGTTAGTAGAACACGGTGGAAGCGGAGCAAAATCGGCTGCTCCGATTGCTCGAGATGTCTTTCTTGCTGCCAACCGATTGTGCTAGATTAATGGGTTTTGGTTCAGTGCTTAAAATAAGCTTAACATCTTATTCCTCTTGTGGGACAAAATTCTTGATTTAAAATAACCTGCAAACGCTTGTCATTGATTCCTGTTGGAGGTATACTATGATCTGAATTGTTTGTGCTCTTTCTTGCCTGTTGAATATTAATGTTCGGCTTCCAGTCGTTCGGAATTGAAAATCCCGTTTAATATTTACGTAAAAAGAGTACAAAGAATGGTAGTAGGCCGTTTTATACGGTTATTGTATTTCAAGGAGACGTTCGAAGAATGACGACTGGAAAAGTTAAGTGGTTCAATTTTAGCAAGGGGTATGGATTTATTCAACCGGATGATGGAGGAGAGGATATCTTCGTTCATATTAGTGCCCTCGAAAAATCTGGAATAAATGTTCTCAATGAAGGACAAAATGTTGGATACGAAACGATGTCAAGAAATGGAAAGATTTCAGCAGTGAATCTACAATTGAAAGACTAAAAAAAAAGTAAAGAAAAGGACTCCGAGTGGTGAAAATTATTTCTTTTCATCATTCGGAGGAACATTAGTAGCATGGATTTTTATCTGCAATAGAGTAAGAATTAATCTGATAGATATGGTACAAGGAAGCAAAACGAACGAGGCCTATTAAGGGCAAGTTTGTTCGTTTTGCAGAAAGGTGTAATACCAAATCCCATTGTTAAACATCTAAATAACTATTATTGCATAATCCCATAATTGTTGACTCATGAAGTGAGTTGATAAAAGCTTGGAGGGATAACTCTAATGATTCCAGAGCCTCAAAAAGCCTGTTATGCAGCACATTCTGCTTCAGATATCTCCAAAACTGCTCCACAGGATTCAATTCTGGTGAGTAGGGTGGTAGCAGGATAATATCCACATTTTTAGGAACTTCAAGATTCTTTGACTTATGCCATCCAGCTCCATCCATGATGATGGCGATCTTTTGATCTATGTAATTTTCAGAAAGCATTTTCAAAAATGCATTCATACATTCCGTATTTACGCTACTAAAACTTGCGCTGAAATGCGAACCATTTCTGGCGGATATAGCTCCATAAACATAAAGTGCCTTGTAGCCTATTTTTATTTTTACCGTGGTTCTTTCTCCTTTCTTAAACCATCCATACCCAATCTTTGTATGAGTTCCGAATCTTGCTTCATCAAAAAATAATACATCAGCATAGTCCTTTTCTTTCAACTTCTCATTGATGTTTTTTTAAAAGTCTCCACCTTTTCCTTATCCTGTTTGTAGTGTTGCGGACGAGGTGTTATATAGGAATATTTCAGCTCCTGCATTTCACGATGCATACTACTGCGACTTATTTTCTTACCACAAATCTCCAGCACTTTTTGTACCATAACATCGATCGTAACCTGAGAGTCTTTATCAATGATCTCCCTAACAATCTCCCTGTCTGAGTCGTTTAATATACTTTTACGCCGGCGTGAGAGAGGGGCTTTCAGACGTTCTATCCCGCTCTCTAGGAAACGTTTAATCCATGAACGCAGAGTCATATGCCTAATGTTAAAGACCTTCGCAACCTCTGTAATACCAAAGCTACAGGCTGCAATGATAGCTTCCAACTTCCTCGCTACAAGAACATTATTTCTAAGCTTTTTAAGCTCCAATTTCGCTGCTTCTGCCAATTCCGGGCTCAACAATAATGATTTCATCGACATTATTACCTCTATCAAAGTGCTTAGCTTGTTATAACATATCACTCGTTATTTAACAATGGGATTTGGTATAAACTATATTTGTTAGAAGAATGACATTGCTTAAGACATCACTATCTGTCGGATTAAGTTCTGTCTTTTACACATAAATCGATAACGGTAATAGCCTCCAACATGATTGGCAAATGATATATTGCATTATCAAGTTGTAATCTGTTTTGTAGCTTCAGCGAGCCCAATTGCTGCACACATTGCGACATTCATGGATCGTGCTTGGGGATTTATAGGAATTACCACTCTTTCATCGCAGCCAGAAAAAACCTCATCAGTTACACCGGAGCTCTCTTTACCAAGCATTATGCAGTCCGATTCAAAGAATTGAATATTAAAGTATTTTTTATCCGCCTTAATATCAAATAACACGATTCTCCCAACGTATGATTTTCTAAATTCTTTAAAAGACTCATGCCGAATTAGCTCGACCTGTTCGATATAATCCATCCCAGCTCTTTTGAAAAGCCTGTTATTTTCGAAAACGAAGGATGCGGGTTCGATAATACTAAGTCGATAAATCCCAAAACATGCGCAAAGCCTAACAATCGCTCCTGTATTCTGCGCAATCTCCGGTTCGAATAAACATACTTCCAATTTCTTTGCTCTTCCCAAAATGATGCAAAAAAATTTAGATACTAAAGAACACAATAAACTCTCCATATTGGATCGGAAAACGGAGAAAAAAACACTGGCTCCTTGGGACGGACTCGAACCGCCGACCCAGTGGTTAACAGCCACTTGCTCTACCGACTGAGCTACCAAGGAACAGCCAGTTTAGGTTGTAACATACAACGGCAACAAACATCAACCGTTTTAGACTCACCACCCTACAAGTTGGGAGCACTCCCATAACTCATGTACAAATTGAACACCAACAAATACACAACTCATCATCCTTAAGCCCCGTTGAAATAGTGACATCTTAGATCTTCGTTTT
>JAISFY010000032.1 GCA_031263345.1 Holosporales bacterium
TATGGCGAAGTAACGATATCGACAGAAGGAGATGATTTAATCTTTAGCAACGGAATCCAGAAGACGAAACTAGAACATATGAATGGTGATACATTTACATTTCCATGTAAAAATATCTGTCCTCACTATTTTGATGCGGATGAATATCTAACGTTCATCCAAAATGAATCCGGGCATTTGGATTCAATTTACGTCTCATGTTTTAGTGAAAATAATTCTACATTCATAAAAGTGAAAAAATAAACGGTTGGGGAGGAGTTTAGCTTTAATCCTTTGAACCTACTGACGGATGAAGTATAGGATCCACAATCATAACGAAACTTAGATCCGAAAAATCAGTGACGGGAGTGGCAAAGATTTTTCCTCTAGTAGTATCAATTTTATTAATCCTAGCAACCGGAATATTAACTGGAAATATTCCCCCCTCTCCAGAAGTATATAGTAATTCTCCAATGTTTATATCGGCTAGCTTATCTATTGTTGTATTGATCATGTCATGTACCACGACCAACTCGAGACCACCAGCTCCATCTCCAGCCAGAATCATACGTTTCCCAGATTTAGATATAACTGGAATATGTAGCCTGTTATCGATGACCATTTTAACCTTGGCGACTTTATTTCGATAAACTTCGTGAACAATTCCGACGAGTCCCATATTAGAAACGACGACGCACAACGGCTTGGTCTCGCCACATTTTGCCGAAATGAGGAGAAATGACTCACGAAACGACTTATCGTATCCTAAAACCTTTTCAATTAATCGAGTTTTTGATATTGGATACTTAAAATTTAGAGAACTTTTTAATTCCTCTAATTCCCGTTTCATATTAGTTACTGCCACAGTCTGCGTTCTTAGGTTATCTATTTCTGCACGTAGTTTTTTATTTTCTTGTTGGATTTCAATGAAGCCTAGAATCAATTTTGGAAATTCAATTATATCATTCGCGAAGATCTTGACTGGAGCGACTAGATTATTGAGCGAAGATTTAAGTAATACTGCTGGACTAAATTGATACAAATCTGAAACGATACATAAACTGGCCAGAAGACACGGTAAACAACATTGCCACACTATTGCTCCATTCTTTCTTGAAGCAAAATTTAACATTAAGAAAAAAATTGAGTGCTTTGAGCTTTTTTTAAAATTAAAAATGTTACGCATTATGTTATATCTATCTTTAGTGATTTAATTTTTGCATTTAAGGTATTTCTACTGATTCCCAAAATCTTGGATGTACGACATTTATTCCTCTCTGCGAGGTAAAACGTCTTTTGTATAAGAGCGCGTTCTACCTCATGAATGACAAACCAATATAGCTCAGAAACATCATCAATATTTTTCTGAATTAAAAAGAAATCATCCAGAACCTGGTCAATTACAGAAGAAATTCCACTTACTTTCAACGTATTCTCAAAAAAAAAGGAGAGACTATGTGGTGCGGATGAAGGGACTCGAACCCCCACAACTTTCGTCACAAGAACCTAAATCTTGCGTGTCTACCAATTTCACCACATCCGCGTTCCCAGGAGCGATGCTACCACATATTCAAGGCGTTCGGGGTTATTTTTTGATCTGGTAACACGGATGTGATCTTTAAGATCAAATTCACTCACCTGTTATCAAAAATTCCTCTCCAAATAAGTAATCTACGACCGACCATACAGTGCCATAGAAATTTGTTTTATCGATTTTTGCCAACTACTAATAAAGCTCTTATTATTCTTACCAGCAATCGTCCGTTTATACGTGTGAATCGAGTAACTAACACATTCACTCAGCTCATCAATGTTATAAACCTTCGGACAGATATCTTGCACTGCCTGGTAGAGATCTTCACAATTTTCAGTAAATTGGCCAGTTATAATATTACACATAAAATGCAATGGCTCCAGCATATTATGTCCACCGATACCTGGAATTAGACTACCGCAAATCAAAGCCGTATCGATTGCTTCAAAAAAATCTCCGAGGCAGCCAATTTGATCAATTATATAAATATCTTCTCGAATGTCAAATTTTTGCTCTTTCGCTACGGTATGCAGAATGAAAGACATCCCTAAAGTCTTACACAGCTCCGATACTTCCTCCGCACGTTCAGGATGTCGAATCGCGATAACGGTTAATACTTTTTCGCACGATTTCCCGATCTTTTTGTGTGCTTCGATGATAATTTCTTCTTCTCCTCTGTGTGTACTAACCGCAATCCAAACACTTCTCGTTCTAAACTTACGTTTCAAATCGGCGGCGACATCTTTATCGAAGGGTAGCATATTAGAAATAATCTTCATATTCGGATTGATTGTAGCAGCTTGAGCTCCCAATTCCAAAACGCGCATTTTCATTTCTTGTGACGTTATGAAGACCTCTCTAAATGGTTTGAACGGCAAGTAATTAAAAATTTTCTTGGCGAGATACATCCTTTTAAGGGTTTTATTCGAAATTCTCGTATTTAATAGATATGTTGGAATATCTAACTCTGCGAGGTAAAATAGGGTATTAGGCCACAGTTCAGACTCAACAAAAAAGACGGCATCTGGTCCCCAAAATTTAACAAACCTACGAATCCAATGTAAAACATCAAATGGAATGAATTGATGTATAATTGTCTCTGGAAACCTCTCTTTGATGAGATTGGCTGCGGTTAGGGTGGTAGTCGTAAGAACTACATTTACGCTGCCATTAACCTTTCTAAACTCTTCGATAAATGGAATGACTGATAGGACCTCCCCGACGCTAACAGCATGAATCCATATTAATTTTCCGAATGGGCGTACATGTGATGGGATTCCAAATCTTTCTGTTTTTCTGGAGCCATCCTCTAATCCTGCTGCAATTCTCCTGTTTTGGTATAACTTAATGAACGGAATCGCAACGATTCCGAGCGCTCTAAGAACGTATCTGGTATGGTATATTGTACAAATGTACACAGTCATAATGGTAATAATTCCAACAATCACTAGCCCTGCTCATTTGAGTAGATCAACACAACTCCGTTATAATAAAATGTCGCTCGCGTTGCGACAAAAGAAATAGACAAATATGAGAAATATTAGGACAAACTCAAAAAATGTGAAAAATGGCGATGCTTTTATCGCTATTCCGTGTAAAGAAATTATTGACCACATTGAAGAAGCAAAGCGCAATAAAGCATCACTTATTTTTGTTCAAAAACCGATGGTTAATATAATACCAAATACGAAGGAAATTGTCATTGTCGATGACGTTAGGCTTCTCGCATCAAGGTTTGCTAGACTCGTTAATAGCGAACAGCCAGAGCATTGCGTGGCTATAACGGGAACGAATGGCAAGAGCTCTGTAGCTCATTTTATTCGGCAATTCTGGACAGCCTGTGGTAAAAGAGCTGCAAATTTAGGGACTGTTGGAATATTTATTGGCGATATCTTAACAAAGAAGTTAGGAGATTTTCAGATTCCGAACCTAACAACCCCAGATTCTTTTACTTTGCATAAAATCTTAGATTTTTTAAAATTCGATGGAATTAGTCATTTTGTTTTTGAGGCATCAAGTCATGCCTTACATCAAAAACGATTACACAGTGTTTCTCTATCCGCCGCCGCATTCACTAATCTAGAATCTGATCACCTCGACTACCACGGAACAAAAGATGAGTACTTTTCTGCAAAGCTCAGGTTGTTCTATGAAATTTTGGATTCAAAATCCCCAGCTATAGCTTCCTTAGATTATGAGGATATCTACCATCATATTTCAAAATTCAATAAAAATATTATATCATTTGGAATGAGTAATAAAAATTATATTACAGTCGATAATGTTCAGAATTTATCTAACAATACCGTTTTTGATTTAATCATAGATGGAAATAGATTTAAAGATATTAAAATCGATTTAATTGGTAAATTTCAATTGATGAATCTAATGTGCGCTGTGGGAGTATCATATTGTAGCGGATTGTCTTGCGATATGATCATTAATGCTCTACCGAAGATTCGCCAATTACAGGGGCGTATGGAGCTTATCCGGGAAATAAATGGAATAAAGGTTTTTATCGATTATGCGCATACATCATCTGCTCTAGAATCAGTACTCTCGGCATTGGTACAGATATGTAGAGGTAAGTTGGTTTGCGTGTTTGGCTGCGGCGGAGATCGTGATAAAACCAAGCGCATAGAAATGGGAAAAATAGCGGAGAAATTAGCTGAGGCCGTAATAATTACTGACGATAATCCACGTTACGAAGATCCAGCGACTATCCGATCCGAAATCATACTGGGCTGCAAAGGTGCTGTCGAAATCGGCGATCGAAAAGCAGCAATAAAATTTGCAATCGATTCCTCAAAGTCAGGAGATTATGTTATCATTATTGGTAAGGGGCACGAAACGACTCAAATCTACGGATCGACTGTCCTGGCCCATGACGACAGGGAAGAAGTACTTAAATACGACGACTCTAAGTAGACTTTAACTGGCCACATGCGGCCATAATATCTTCTCCACGTCGCATCCTAATTGGGGCCTCGACTCCCCCATTCTCCAATATTTTAGCAAAGTTTAAGACCCTATTTCTAGGTGATGGTTTGAATTTACAGCCTGGCCAGGAATTGAATTGCAGTAGATTGACTTTGAAATTTCGTCCAGACAAAAGATTCAAAAGTTCGTATGCACATTCTATAGAATCATTTACACCATCAAGAAGTAAATATTCAAATGTTATTTTTAAATATTCATGATATTTCTCATATTCTCTACAAGATTCTAAAATGCTTTTAATATTGTAAATATTATTTATTGGCATGATTTTGCTTCGAATACTGTCATTCGGAGCGTGAAGTGAAATTGCTAATCGGCACGGTAGATCTTTGGCAGAATTTTTCAGAACATCAGTTATTCCAGATGTTGATAGTGTTATTTTACGGCGAGAAATGTGATCTTTCTCATCTAATATCAGTAGATTAATTGATTTGAGAACATTTTCGTAGTTCAGAAGTGGCTCTCCCATTCCCATAAAAACTACATTCGATAATCTTTCAGTTTGCGAATGCCATAAATCTAGATAATCTTTTACGATCAAAAACTGAGATACTATTTCTTCAGTTGATAAATTTCGAATAAAACCGTGGTATCCAGTATTACAAAATTTACATCCGATGGCACAGCCAACTTGCGATGATACACAAATCGTGTTCCTTTGCCTCTCCGGAATAAAAACCGTTTCGATGGTGTTTTTATCTGTTAGTTCAAGCAGGAATTTAACTGTACCATCAATCGATTTATTAGTTCTAATAATCTTTGGGCGATATATATAAAACAGCTTATCCAGTACTAGTCTTAAGGATATATCGATATTCGACATCTCGGCAAAATTCGTTTTCCCAAACCGAAGAAGCCAAGTAAAAATCTGAGTCATTCTGTATTTTGGAACTCCTTTATCTGCCAAAAATTCAGTAACCTCTTCTCTTGATAAGTTTAAGATTCCTTGTTTCATAACGATAAGCTGATACCCATTAAGTTTAGTGTAATATACTTGTTATTTTGGTGATCGAAACTAAAAATATGCGCGATTCAAGAAAAAACGGCCCCCTTTCGTCGATTGGTGGCAGCATGCTAGAATGGCAGGCACGCATATTCTTCCCGGTAAATTGAGTATAATGTCCGCAAAAGTGATCGTTTTTGGAAACCAAAAGGGAGGGACTGGAAAGTCTACATTAGCCGTACATATCACCGTCAGTTTACTCATCAAGGGATTTAAGGTAGCAACGATAGATGTTGATGCAAGGCAAGGGACTTTTTCTCGTTATATCGAAAACCGCGAAAAGGCCGGTATTATGGCTCCAAGCCTGCCAATTTCCACGCACTTTGCCGTGTGCGACGGTAAAAACGACTCAATCGCAGAAGTTGAGAAAATCAATAAGGAAAGTTTCACAAAATTAATGGATTCTTGCCAAGATTTTGATTTTGTCATAATTGATACACCAGGAAGCGATAGTTATCTATCAAAATTAGCTCATTCTTACGCTGATATAATCATTACTCCAATGAATGAAAGTTTCATCGATTTGGATCTTCTGGTAAGAATAAAGGGCTCGGAATCGAATGAGTTGAAACCGAGTATTTACGCGGAAATGGTATGGAATCAGAAGAAGGAAAAAGCCATTCGGAATAAGGGAACGATCGATTGGATCGTACTCGTTAACCGTTTATCTAACGTCTCTTCGAAAAATGGGGATGAATTAGAAAAAATTCTGACGGCCCTATCTAAGCGGATTGGCTTTAGATTAGCACGTGGCTTTAAGGAACGCGTAATATTTAAGGAACTATTCCTATCGGGCCTTACAATCCTGGACAAAGAACAATTATTGCCACAAGCAACTCTTTCACACATCGCGGCGCGTCAGGAACTAAATTCCCTCCTGAAGACGATTAACATATAATATAATTAAATAGACGAAAGGTATGTGATCTCCACGAAGCTAAAAAATCGCCATTTGGCCTTCAGTAGAAATGGCGCAATATCCCGTTACGAAAGTGTAGTCTTCGCCATAGCTCAGATTTATATAACAATTTCTTTCACGAGAAGACTGAAATCCGATGAAATCGTTCTTTCCCATTCTTCCGGACCAATACGTCGCTAGCTTTACCCCAGCAAGCGGAGTCAGAACATCACGAAATAAACCAAATTTCGGAGCAAACACTCTAGCGCAGAAATCATAATCTAAATCGGTTTCGTAATGAGTATCCGTCGTTATAATAAATGAGTTATAGTGGTGAATCCTCTTGAACATATCGACATCTGGACTAAGATTCAGTAACTTCTTTGGACTTCGTATTTCTACAATCAAATCTAAATCACATTTCGCGACGGAAACGATTAATTTTCCAGCTAGGGCGGAATGCAGTAATGTTGGGACGACGGCCTTTTCCACATTGGCGCTTTCAAACTTCATTTTAATAGCACCATCACTGAGGATTTGGATAAGAATATCTTTTTGATCGACAATTATTCTAAACTCCATCAGTGACAGGTTTTGCGAATTGATAACCTTAGCTGCTGCAAAAAGCCCATTACCGAAATCCATTCCGTGATAGTTTGATGTAAAACATTTACACAGAAAGCGATCTGCATCTACCTTCTTGACGAAGATAGTCTCGGTAGTATTGATTTCCATGGAAATATTCTGTAGAAGGTCATCACTACAAAAATCTTCGACGAAAAATACAGCCGCCGGATGGCCACGCAACAGCTCCCTGCTCAATGTATCTACAATCCAAAAACTGGTCGCCATACCTCAATATGCCCCGCAAGTAAAAATCCAGGAGAAAAACTTACTCCATTTGAAATAAAATCCCAGACCGTTGCGATGAAAACCGTACGCTAATCCACATAGAGTCAGCATACACGATTAAGTATCGCACAAAGGAAACCCACTGGCAAGCTCTCGTATGTCCAGGGATATAGATCAATGAGGAGGTTAAGAATTGACTCGAAATTATGGCTCTGGAGATCCTTCTCATCGCTTCAAAATTCGTAAACTTACACACTAGAGACTGGACAAATGTGAGTAATTATTATAGCATTCCTTCCGGTCGGTTGTTTTTTTCTGGACGCCCAGATAGCTCAGTCGGTAGAGCAAGAGACTGAAAATCTCTGTGTCGCTGGTTCAATTCCGGCTCTGGGCACCACCTTTTTCCCATTAGATGATATGATTATTATGTCAGAAAAGCTTGAGAATAGCTTAAAACACTGGTTGGAATCTATTTCTAGTATTGCCCTGCTCCCAGAGTTAGAAAAAGTGAAATCAGAGTTGTTGGGGAAATCAGGGATCGTGACGACCGCCTTGAGGGAGGTATCTAAGCTGCCAATCGAAAAGAGGAAAATTTTTGGGGAAAAGTTGAATAATGCAAAGTCTTCCATAGAAGAGGCTATTGCTAACCAAATCAGTAAGATTAAGCGATCGATGGTTGAAGACAAAATGAATAGTGAGGCGGTGGATATTACTTTACCGAGTATTAACGAATCGTTCGGGTCGGTTCACCTTTTAACGAGGGCCATGCGGCAGATCAGAGATCATTATCATGCTCGTGGATTTTTAGTACTCGATGGACCGGAAATCGAAACGGATTTTTTTAATTTTGATGCATTAAACATTCCTAAGCATCATCCGGCTCGGCAGTCACACGATACGTTTTACATAGATGGGTTCGACGAGGTTTTGCTGCGTACTCATACTTCGTGTGTTCAGGTACGAACGATGTTAAAAACCGGAATTCCAGTTAGGATGATTTCGATAGGAAAAACTTATCGAAATGACAAACTCGATTCAACTCATTCTCCTATGTTTCACCAAGTTGAAGGGCTCGTTATTGATCGAAATAGCCTTACGGTTGGACATTTAAAGAATGAATTAAAAAGATTTATATCTGCGTTCTTCGAGACTGATGATGTCGCAATTAGGCTCAGACCCAGTTATTTCCCGTTTACAGAACCTGGGATGGAAATTGATTGCCGCTGCAATAAGAATGGTGGAAAGCTTACGATTACAAAAGACGGAGCGGATTGGCTTGAACTTGCGGGCGCTGGGATGGTTCATCCTGATGTTTTCAAGCATTGCGGAATCGATGGAGAAGTATATGGGTTCGCCTTTGGTTTTGGCCTCGAAAGGTTGGTTACGCTCAGGGCTGGCGTTGCAGATATCAGGAATATCTATGATACGGACATACGATGGCTACGTTATTTCAGAAGCTGCGCTTAGCGAAACCTTATAAAGTCTCGTTTGTAGTATTTTATGAGGATGGTTTATAATGTGCTGCAAATATATATAATGACTTAGGTGGATTTTGTGCTACAATCGTAAGCCGTAGAGTTAGGAGTATAGCTCAATTTGGTAGAGTTCCGGTCTCCAAAACCGGCGGTTGGGGGTTCGAGTCCCTCTGCTCCTGCCAAGATCGCTTGATTTTTTTTGAGGCATTATTTTTGAGGGATCTAAAATGACTGTAAAGGGTGCTATATCCAGGTGGTGGTCCTTTCTCTTAGAGGTTCGACGTGAACTAGATAAAATATCCTGGCCATCCAGAAAAGAGGTTATGATGACGACTGTGGTCGTTTTCGTGCTGGCTGTGGTGGCAGCTCTATTTTTTAGTATCGTCGATACGGCTTCTTATAATATCGTTCACTTTATAATTGGCAGGTAGTAGCCGTGGCGACGATTGGGAATGATGCAAAATGGTATGTAATCAATGTTCATTCTGGGTTAGAGCGTAAGGTTGTCCAGCTCATAAAGGAACAAGCCGCTAAGGATGGTGTTGAGGAAAAATTCGAAGAATTATTAATCCCGATCGAGGAAGTTATTGAGGTCAAAAATGGAGAGAAGGTTAAGGTAGATAAAAAATACTTTCCCGGTTACATTTTGGCTAAAGTAAGGCTCGATGGGGATGTGCTTCATGTTATCCGGAGTATCCCGAAGGTTTCTGGCTTTCTTGGGTCTAAAGGAAAGCCGAATCCGATCAGTCAAATTGAGGTTGATAGGATATTAAAGCAGGTGAAGGATGCTATGGAGAGTCCGAGGAGTACCATTTCTTATGAAATCGGAGATCAGGTAAAGGTCTTAGATGGTCCGTTTGCGTCGTTTTCCGGTTTTGTTGAAGAAGTCGAAGACGAGAAGCAGAGGCTCAAAGTTTCCGTCATGATCTTCGGAAGGGCCACCCCGATAGCCCTAGATTATGCGCAGGTCGTTAAAGTGTAGTCGTTTTTTTTATGTGGGAAATTTTGTGATTTCGGTTGATTGTTACACGGAGGGTGTTTAGGTGTCTGTAAAGAAAATGGCAAAT
>JAISFY010000011.1 GCA_031263345.1 Holosporales bacterium
TATCCAAATGCAGAAAATAATACTGCCAGTATTAAGATCAATCTCTTTCTTTCCAAAACTTTATCAAGAGCCATGGAATACCAGCTTTCAACTGCGTTGATAATATTTGAAGCATCAAATTTTTCCAGGAATCTAGTTATTTCAGATGCGAGTTTGCTTTTCGGTTTTTTATCATGCTCAGTTAACATTCTAGAGCACATCATCGGAGATAACGTTAGTGCAACGAACCCAGATAAAAAGACAGCTCCAGCGAGAGTTATAGAAAATTCTTTGAGATATTTGCCAGTGATCCCCTGAGCCAATGCGACCGGAGAATATACAGCACACAGCGTTAACGTCATCGCAATAACTGCAAAGCTAACCTCTTTTGTACCGTCGATTGCTGCTCGTAGCGCCGATTTTTTCCTTTCTATATGTTTATATATATTTTCCAATATTACGATCGCGTCGTCAACAACAAGGCCTATCGCTAAAACCATGCTCATTAAAGTCATACTATTTAAACTAAAATTACACAAATACATAATAAATAGAGACCCAAGCAAGGAGATCGGGACCGTAATGAGCGGAATTAAAGCAGCTTTAAATGATCTTAAAAATACAAAAACTACCAGCACAACCAGCAAAATCGATTCGAAAATCGTGCTATAAACTTCACCAAGCGAGCGCTCGATAAACGTCGTACCGTCGTACGCTATACTGAAAACGATGTTCTCAGGTACTTGCTTTTTCAGTTCTTCATATTTCGCCTTCACTCCCCTGGCAACCTGAATTGGATTCGCCGAAGACTGAGAAATGACGGCTAAGCTCACCATTTTCTCCCCATTAAACCGAGATAATACCCTCTTGTTACTTTTATCTAATTTTGCCTTTCCGATATCTTTCAACTTAACTATGCTATTTTTTTTACTGATAATCGGAATTTCATCAAACTCCTCAGGATTTTGGAGATCGGCAACCATCGTTACAACATATTCTCTGTCTTTATTAACTATCTTACCAGCTGGACTTTCGACATTTTGCCTCTTGAGAGCATTTATTACGTCGATGACGGTTAGGTTGTAGAATGCCATCCTTTGAGTGTCTAACGAAATGGTCATCTGATGATCACCGGCGCCATAAACATCAACCCGAGCTACTCCAGGAACTGCTTCGATCGCGTGACTTATTTCATTATTCGCATAGACGTATAACTCACTTTCGGTCAATTCATTACTTATCATTGCCAAAGACATAATCGATTTTTCATGCGATCCAGCCTTAGTTAAAATCGGCTCCTGAGCAGCGTCCGGGAACCGATCCCTCCATTTGCTGAGCCTATCTCTTATGTCGTTCGTTGCCGAATCGAGGTCTCTTCCTTCAGCAATTTCGATTGAAACTTCACTAACCTCGTTATCACTTTTTGACTCGATCGTCTCGATCCCTTCGATCCCAGCAACTGCCTCTTCGATCACCCTCGTTAGAAGATTCTCGATAATCTCTGGTCCTGCTCCGACGTAAGTCATCTTTATAGTTACATGATTTTTATCCATCTTCGGGTACTGCCTGACTGGCAGTCTATCTCCAGTCACGAGCCCAAGCAAAATGAGAATTAGAGTTAAAACCCAGGCAAAAACTGGCCGATTAATACAAACTTCAGATAATTTCATTATTTTGTCCCCTTGCCCTTTTCCTTATCTTTCTTAGCATCACCTTCTTCATCTTTGGATACCTTTCCATCTTCATCTGCGGAATCCGATGACTCGGAATCTTTCAGCTTGTCGTCATCATTATCGTCATCTGTAGGTTCCGAATCGCCCCCCTCTTCCTTCTTCTCTTCTTTACCATCCTCATCGGCGTTATCATCGGAAACATCCGATTTGCTGTTCTCACCGGAATCACCTTCGTTACTACTGGTCGTTTCATTATCAAAACTTTCAGCATCTTCATCAAATTCTTTCTTATTCAAAATTTTTGTAATAGATCCGTCTGTTAATTTCAGCTGTCCCGTTATAACGACGATCTCTCCTTCCTTGAGACCAGCCAATACCTCTACTCCGCTTTCATCCTTAGCCCCCGTAAGTACTCTTTTTCTATAAGCTCTCCCTTTCTCATCGATAACCCAGACGAACTCTATCGATCCCTCTCGATCCAGAGCATCTTCATCAATCAAAACGACTTCACTTTTCTCTCCGGTTACGAGCTTTACGTTCGCGAACATACCATGTCTTAAGGCGCTACTCCGGTTCTGAATGACGGCCCTTACTAAGATGCTGTGATTCCTCATATCAACCTCAGAGTCGATGGCCTCTACGGTCCCAGAGAATGTTCTTCCCTTAAATGCATCAACTGAAATTTCAACTACTTGCCCAACGGCAATATCTTCGATATATTTGACCGGTACCGTAAAATCGATTTTAACAACAGAATTGTCAACGATGTTAACTAACTCCGTATTCTGCTGTACGATATTCCCAGGTGTTACCGACCCTTTTAAAATCCCGATCGTTCCTGTAAATGGAGCCTTAATGACGGTCTTTGATAACTGAAAGGCCGCCGAATCGAGCTGCGCCTTAGCAGACGTTACGCCCGCTAAGGCTTCATCATAGGTCTTTTGTGTTCCAGCCTTTTGAGAATATAATTTTTTGGCGCGCTCGAACTCTCCTTTACGCATTATATACTCAGCTTCATATTTGCTCTTTTCAGATAAATAGTAACTATCTTCAAATTTTATCAGAACTTGACCTTTGGTAACTTCAGTTCCCTCAGTAAATAAAATCTCGCTTATTTTCCCAGTTGGAAGTTCCGTCCGGATCACGACTTCGGCGTTGGACTTCAACACCCCAATTGCCTTCACTTCCCGTTGAGTCGTCCCGAGCCAGGCTCTCTTGGCCTCAATTCCAATGACTCTCCCCATTAGATTTGGGAAATCCTCCTCGGTTTGCAGGACAAGTCTGCACACCCCCTTCATGGCTGGCTTTACCGCCTGATAACACACGTAGCAAATTAAAAACCCCACAAGAATAATAATTACCTGAGTCTTAACAGAACTAGAATTACCGTGTAGATAGTCCTTTTTATTGTGCGCTGACAGAAAACCTTTCCAAAACGAACGACAGGATCCCAGCCATTGCAGTATTTTTCTTAGCATAACGAAAAAAAATATCAGAGCAATCTGTGGTGACTAGTGTAACACAATCTGCAAGATCGTAGACAATTTCCTGAAGTAAATTTTTGCGAACATGTACTCAAAGACTGCAGTTTACATTTTTTTAAACATTGATTGTTAGAATCTAATTGATTCTCGGTAACTGGCTTACGAGCACTCTCAAATGTGTATACTGAAAATTTTTTTCGCAGTTATCGGCTTAGCTTGCTGGTTTAATACCGGAATCCTCCTTGCCGCACGATCCGAGGATCGGATTGAAATTGCGGCTCAGCTGGAAGTATTTCGAAGCGATTTTACGGAATTTAATTACGGGATTCAGATCGTAGATAATATTTATAATACTGCAACGGATGGTAAAATTCCGTTTGATATTTCGCGCGGGAAATACGAAACGACGAGGATCATCCTATCGGCCGGAGAAATACTTCTGAGTGGACTTCGAGGCCTAAGTGAAAAGTTAGCTATTTTTTATCCGGAGCAGTCGCGTTTTGGATATGGTCTGCTAGCATTGAGAATAGGGGGCGCATTATTACATGGAATCGGTCAGTCTTTGAAGAAATCCTCAGATAACTATTTGTATAAAATTCTTCAAGACACCAATGGCAATCCGATGCTCACTGTTCCCGATTTCCCTGCCTTGACAACTAAAGGAGAAGCGCTAACTCAGCTCTTGAATCTCACTGAGAAGATACGTAATTCCGTGAATCACTATACATTGAACCAAACAGATCAGAATATGCTCGATAGACTCAATACCCTCAATCAGGCTCTTTTTGGCAGTACTCCTATAAAGAAAATAGCAACATGTGGCGGCAAATGCCTTGCATTCATTTTGGGAAGTATCGCAGGAATATCGATTGCTCAAACGGGACAAGATTCTCCTCTATCGTACCACATAACCTTAGCATCTGGTATCGCCGATCCAAGTATAGAAGTATTATTAGATGCCATTAAAGGGAAAGATATAGTAAGAACATATCTCCAAGCATGCGAGATTATTCATCTGTGCACATGTTTAAATCGATGTCACGAAGGCGAGGTGTAAAAAATAAGGGGCAGGAATTAGTCTGGGTTTGATATGCTGTAGAAAGCAAATCCCAATATGATTCGGCTAAGCATATTCTGAAAACCCCCTGTATGTTACCATTTTCAGTAATACAGAAGTACTTAATATTAAGGAAGCTGATCTGTAGGGGTCGTCGTGCATATTGGATTCTTTTTAGAGGCCTGAATAAAATCGATGATCTGCACAACGTATTTATTTTCAAGATACTTCGCGCGAATAGACCCGGCATTCTCGGTAAATCGGGCCTTACCTGCGTCACTTTCAAAAATCTCCTGATAAGCGCTTATCAACGTTTTGATCTCATTAAGCGAGAATCCTGCCCGCTTAAGGCCAACTACGTTCACGCCCTTTAGCGTCGTAATACGATCGCTGCGAACCATACCGTATGGTATAACGTCCCGTTCGACTCCGGTAAACCCACCAATCATCGCGTGCTGCCCTATTCGGATAAACTGCTTAACAACGGACATTCCGCCAATGACTACCCGATCTCCGACCGTCACGTGCCCAGAGAGGTTAACTCCGTTAGCCATGATGACACTATCTCCGATAGTGCAATCATGCGCAATATGACAATAAGCCATTATCAGGCAATGGCTACCTATTTTGGTTAGCATCCCTCCACCGGCCGTTCCAATGTTGGCCGTAACATATTCCCTAATCGTCGTATCGGATCCGATTTCTAGCCTGGACCTTTCTCCAGCATATTTTAGATCTTGCGGCTTTTGCCCAAGCGAGGCGAATGGGAATATAGTAGCTCTATCTCCTATTTTTGTGTCTCCAGTAATAACGACGTGAGATTCGAGCCTTACATTCCGTCCTAATATTACATCCTTTCCTATGCAGCAATATGGACCGATGTAAGAATTAGATCCGATCACTGCCTCATCTTCGACAATCGCTGTGGGATGGACGAAGACGTTATCGCTCAGCACGTCGTTAGCCTCTTAATCTTCTGGAATCATCGCACGGAAATTTGCTTCATCGGCTAAATCATTCCCAACGAAAGCTAGCGCATTAAATCTCCAGAATTTATTACCACGCCTTTGAGAAATTGAAATTTCGATTCGCAGGATATCTCCTGGAACAACTGGCCTCTTAAAGCGAGCATTTTCGATAGAGGTAAAATAAACGATTTCCGAATCTCCCGGTTTACACACATTCTCCGAAAATAGAGTAGAAAATGCTAATACCCCAGCTCCCTGAGCCATCGCTTCAATTATCAGTACTCCTGGCATTATAGAACGTCCTGGAAAATGCCCCTCAAACTCCCATTCATTGTTCGTCACATTTTTATATGCTACACAAGATTTTCCCAGAACCATCTCTTCGACTCGGTCGATCATCAGAAATGGATACCTGTGTGGAATTATATCCTTTATATTATCGATATAAAGAACCCCACTGGTCTTCATTTTATTTGCTCTTCCCTTGCCGAGCTGGTCCACCAGACTTATCTGAAGATGGCCGATTCGATTTCGATTTCAGAATCGTCTGTGAATTTTCGATTTCATGCGATGCAATGAAGGCCATCACGATGCAATTAATCAGGAAAATGAAAGCCAGAATCCACGTTGCCTTTGTTAGCATATTCGAAGCGCCACGGGCACTAAACATACTTCCACTTCCGCCGCTCGCGAACAGAGAGCTACCACCTTCCGTCTTCTGGATTAGTACAATCAAAATCAGAAGCACCGTAACCAAAACGTGCACTGCTAGTAGTATACCCATTAAATTTCCTCACTGTTTTTTAGATAAAACTGTAGTAATCATTACCCCTTCTAATTTCGGCTCCGATTCCGCTTTCGCGAAATCCTGACAGAATGCTAGAATTTTACGAATCACTTCGCGTCCAAGTTCTTGACGACTGAGTTCCCGTCCTCTAAACCTGAGAACCAATTTTACTTTGTCTCCATCCTCTTCAATAAACTTTTTTATGGCACGACATTTGATAAGCAAATCGTTATCTCCAATGAAAGGACGTACCTGAACTTCTTTTACGCAGATGATTTTTTGATGCTTTCTGGATTCTAACTTCTTCTTCTGCAGTTCATATCTATATTTTCCGTAATCGAGAATCTTACATACTGGAGGAAGAGATTCAGCAGAAATTAAAACCAAATCGAGAGACGCCTCGAAGGCCATTCGACGGGCTTCATTGATAGAAACGACGCCAACCGATTCTCCGTCAGACCCGATTAACCTAACTTCTTCGAAATGGATATTTTCATTGATCATCGGTAGAGATTGTGAAGGACCTCCGCCCCTCCTGCCAGAAGAAACTAATTTTACCAAGCTTAAATCCTTAGGAAAAAGTAATGCCGAAAAGGGCACAGATCCAAGAAAGATTTTAGAGCCTTTCTGCTGTCAGTACAAGAATTTTTAAAATCTATAAAAACTCCAAATTAAAGTAGTTTAAGAATGGAGACCATTATCTGTTATGAAATGAACCCTATTGTCGGATACGGAAAACGTAATTCTTCCAAGACATAGTGGAAGATGCTAGAATCTTCAGCAAACGGCAGAGGAGAGATGGCCGAGTGTCTGAAGGCGAACGCCTGGAAAGCGAGTATACGTTAATAGCGTATCGGGGGTTCGAATCCCCCTCTCTCCGCCAATAACGATCATAGAAACGGATGATTGTCAAAAGGAAAAGCGAAGCGGCTTTTGATAAGGATCAGTTTCTATGAGAGGGTGGGATG
>JAISFY010000042.1 GCA_031263345.1 Holosporales bacterium
GGAGTTACGGTTAGTGGATAATCACGAAAACTGGTTGAGACATAAAGACGCCTGGAAAGATCAGGAGCTTTATTTGGATCTCTATAATTTTTCCATTATGAATCCCAATGATTATTGGGCGGCACAGGTTGATAGGCTGTCATGGACTAAGCGTCCTGAGAGAATATTAGATAAAACGAGGTTTGGAAATGGCGAATGGTTTTCAGACGGGAGGATCAATGCGTGTTATAACTGCGTAGATCGTCATGCAAAAAAGAATCCAGAAAAAATCGCAATTATTTGGCAAAGTGAAAGATTAGATGTTTATGAAAAAATCTCCTTTAAAAAGTTAAAGGAAGAAGTTTGTCGATTTGCGAATACTTTAAAGAAATTGGGTGTAATGCGTAAGGATTACGTTACAATTTATATGCCAATGGTTCCTGAAGGAATTTATGCCTGTTTGGGATGTGCGCGCCTCGGGATTCCGTATTCGGTCGTTTTTGCCGGGTTTGCCCCGAGCGCTCTAGCCCTTAGAGCAAGCGATTGCAACTCTAAATGGATCATTTCGTGTGATGCAAGCGTCAGGGGAGGTAAGCTCATTTCTCTTAAGGAGAACATCGACAAGGCTCGAGAATTGTGTGATCACGAAATGAAATCGATAATAGTTCGCAGACAAGGGGTCGATATACCATGGAACGAGGACCTGGACATCGATTACTATGTGGAATCTGAGCTACAGCCCATCGAATGTGATTTAGAGGATACTGATTCTTTGTCGGAGTTGTTTATATTATATACTTCTGGATCTGTCGGTAAGCCGAAGGGAGTGGTCATGGGGACGGGTGGTTATCTGCTCTTTTCTTCTCTGACACACCGATACTTCTTCGATATAGATGAAGAATCGGTATTCTGGGGATCTGGAGATATCGGGTGGATGGGAGGTCACTCGTATTCTCTTTATGCCCCCCTCTGTAACGGAGTAACCACTTTAATTTTCGAAGGAATTCCAATTTATCCTAGGATTTCCACTTTTTGGGAAATAATCGATAATCATAAGGTTACATCGTTTAATACCGCTCCGACGGCCATCCGGGCGATGATGAAGAATCCAGTAGAAAGCCTCGGGAATACGTCTAGAGAGTCCTTAAAGCTTATAGGAGTAATGGGAGAAATCCTGAATAAGGATGCCTGGCACTGGTATTTCGATAAAGTAGGTCTCGGTCGCTGCCCTCTGATCAATATGTGGGGACAAACCGAACTGGGAGGAGTTCCGACAGCACCTCTTTGTAATCTCGATGACATGAAGACGTATGGACATGTTGGGCGTCAGTTCTTCGGTTGTAAACTCTCTTTAGAAGATGATGACGGAGAGTCTATACGATCAGCCGAAAAGCGAGGAGCCTTATTTATCGATCATTCTCTACCTGGTATGTTGCTAAGAGTTTTTGGGGATGACGATGCTATGACGAGGATGTATTATTCCCGATCGAATGATGGGCATTATTTCACTGGTGATGAAGCCTTCGTCGATCATAATGGGAATTACTGGATTACGGGGCGAATTGACGATGTCTTAAACGTATCAGGGCACCGAATTAGCCCAATCGAAATCGAAGAAGTCATTGCAACATCTGGGATTACAGCCGAGGTTTCGGTCGTCGGATTTCCTCATCCCATAAAAGGTGAAGGGATTTATGCCTTCATCGTTTTAAAGCGTGGCATTCCTGATGCCGATCGTGCTAATGCCAAGCAGATTATTTCTGATATAGTAAGGAATTCGATTAGCCCGATTACGAAGCCGGATATCATATCCATAGTACCGGACCTCCCCAAAACACGATCTGGAAAAATCATGAGGCGGATTTTGCGAAAACTTGCATCCAGAGATACTAAAGATTTTGATGATATCACGACGATATCTAATCCAGAATGCATTGAAGATATTGCACGATCCATCAAGGATGATTTTTAGTAGTGGTGGTGTTATTATTTTCGTTTTAATATATCGGCAGCAAAGATCGTTTCTCTCAACTGCTCACTAATCGATGCGAGATTCCCAGGAGAATGAGGAACGAAGACGACACTGGATTTCGCATTTGCTCCGATATCTTTGAGGGCATCAATATACTGAATTAGAAGGACCATATCCATAACACTCGTTGGAGTTGAGCCGGTTTGACGTACTAATCCTTCAACCGAATTGCTAAGGCCTTCGATAATCGCTTGCCTCTGGCCAGCAACTCCCTTTCCGTGTAGAACGCAGGCTTCCGCTTCGGCCTCAGCCTGTTTTACCTTTAAAATCTTCTCGGCCTCTCCTTTTTCTGTAGCGGCAATTCTTAATCTCTGAGCTGTATTTATTTCGTTCATTGCAGCCTTAACGTTTGGATCTGGATCGATATCGGTTATCAGGGCCTTAATGATTTCATATCCAAAATCCGACATCGGAGTTTTCAGGTCATTTTTTACTGCATCGGCGATATCGTCCTTCCTCGAAAATACGTCATCTAAATCTAGTAGCGGGACCTGTGCCCGTACTAAATCGAAAACGAAGGCCTTGATTTGAGCGACAGGATCGTGAAGGGTGTAATAGGCCTCATAGATTTTTGATGCCAGAACGGTGTATTGGACAGCGATTACAATTCTCACAAAGACGTTGTCCATAGTTTTGGTTTCAACATCGACTTCTAGCTGGTGAATTCGGAGAGAAATTGAAGATTTAGTAGCTTCTATGAAAGGGATCTTAAAATTTAGTCCTGGGTAGCAAAGACGATTGAATTTCCCCAGTCTCTCGATGATGATGCAAGTCTGTTGTCGGACAACGAATAGTGACATACGTGCGACAATACAAATAAAAAGTATTACTAGGGAATAAGATAGTAGCATATTAATCAGAAAGCTAATCATGAGTTCACAGTTTCGCAAATCCACTGGACTAGTGCGGATTTCGAGATAAAGCCGGCCTTACTGGATAATTTTTCCTGTCCTCGTAGAAGGATCATAGTCGGGAGGCTCTGGATGTCGTATTCGGCTGCAATTTCCTTTGCCTCATCGACATTGACCTTCACGATCGTTAACTCATCTGGCAGTTCATCTTTGGCTTCATCCAGGATTACCGACAGCATCCTGCACGGGCCACACCACGGAGCCCAAAAATCCAACAAGACTCGTCCAGTGCCCTCTAGAATGACATTTAATGAGTCTAAATCGACTGTGGAAGTGAGCGAAGCCATTTTTTATCCCTCCGATTTGATTTTTTCAATTTCGCGGAGAATTGCTTCTTCGACGATCTCAGCCATATTATTCTCTAACCACTTATCTACCCTTTCCTCGGCGATCGATCTGAAGAAGTTGCAGACTATCTCCATTTCGGTTTTATCGTCACCTTTCAGTTTAGGCTTTCCATACGATTTTAGAGCATCCGTTAACTTATCAAAAGGGCCTGGTCTTTTCGGAATCGTTATTACTTCCTCGGCCAAACTACTCTGCTCAGTATATCGTAATGAATCCGTTACCTGCGGGGACGGTCGAAAAACCGGACCCTGGCCCAGGGACGGTCCTTCATGGCCCATGACCTGATCCGCCCCGAGGCTGATGATATTCGCCTCTTCCCCAGGTCCAGTAATGTTTCCATCATTCGTATTCCTTTCCTTTTCGGCTGAATCCTCGTTCTTAACGGCACCTTCCTCGGCGACGTACTTCCGGATAGAAGACAAAATGTCCTCCATCGACATCTCTTCGCTTCGCCTGCCTCCGCTCCCTCTATTACCGTTCGGAAAAGTCATTAGCAGCGCCTCCCTCGAGATCTCGACATCTCACACCCTACCTCGCACCCGGCTAAGATGCTGCTCATAATTAAACTCAGAGCTCGGAACAGCAAGCTTAAGATAGCGCTGATTCATACGTCCGACCAAAGCGGCAGCCGTACTCTGCGCAGTAAGATACTCTTTTTGAGCCTGAATTACAAGAGTTTGTGCTTCAAAATACTCATGCTGCGCTTTAAGAACGTCATTCATTATCTTCGTTCCAGATAGGTGCTCCTTTGTTATATCTTCCAAAGCCAACCATCTTGCTTTTACGGCCTGGTTTGCAGATTCGAGATTACGCCGAGCAGCATCGAGAGTAGCCCAGGTAGATACGATCTCGGTTCGTGTTTCTTCTATAGCTTTTTCTTTTTCTATAGCGGCCTTACAGGCTAACTCCTGCGCCTGTCTCTTTTCAGATCTACCGACCCCACCATCATAAAGTTGCCATTTCAATGCTACCTGAAATGTTTGCTCTCTGTTATTACTATTATCCGCACCTGGGTTCTGGGTTAAAGAATTATGCAATCCACAGCTGATATCCAAAGTCGGCAGTAACTTCCCAATCGGTTTGCGCGCTGCCTCCCTGGCTGCTGCCAAATTGTCAGCTGCCGCAATAATGTTCGGGTTATTCCTCATGGCCAAGTCTATTCCCTGTTTCACCGGCATTTTGGGGTCAATCAGTTTCTCTGGGACGTCGAAAGTATTCGGCAAAACGTATCCAGTTAATTCCGTAAACTTCGCGCGCAGCGATTCGTAATTGGCTTGTGCTTTCGCTATCATCGCCTCGACTTCTGCGCATCCGGCAGTGGCTTGGGCAACATCAAGATACTTGGCCGACCCCGCTTTAAACATCTCACTTACGACTTCCAAACTCCCTTTCCTGGACTCTAATAGAGCATTGAGATGCCGCAATTCTTGCATCTTTGCGTAAATCTCGAAATAATATGCCGCTACCTCTCGGAGAACTTTCTGCTTCGTAGCCTCGTATCTACTCCATCGAGCCCTTAGCTGCAAATTTATTTCTTTTAGGGCAGCAACGTCCGCCAGTCCATGAAAAATATTATATTTGGCCGTAAGTCCGCACGTTTTCCCTCTGTTTTTTGAGGTATTTTTTTGTCCCATATTCGAAACCCAGGAATCAGTATCGGACGCTCCAAACCCTGCGTTTGCATCAATTGTGGGGAGAAAGGCCGCCCTTACCTGGGTGTGGCTTTCATTGGCAGCCTTAATTTCGTACTCCATTGCAAGAATGTCTTTATTAGTACTCAGCGCATTTTCGAACGCCTTGAACAGTATACACCGCTTATCTTTAACCTTTTTCAGCTCATCTTCTTTTTTAGGGTCCGTTTGCTTCTCGGGAATATTGGAACTCTGTTTTGCCGATAATGGTAATACGCAAATTGCAGCTAGTATGAGAAACTCTCTACCAAACATCTGTATGATATCTCAGTTAATCTAACCATGACAGGAGAATAGCATTATTAACCATTTTTTTTTATAAGTTTTAGGATTGTTCAAAAAATTCAGCTTCGTGTCACCAAAATTTTGTCGTGAAAGGATCTGCCTAATATGACTAGGCATGGAAATGGGAAAAGCTTTTAAGACTATCCGATTTGAGTGGAAAAGTCTTAACCTATTCATTAGACTTCCTCCCAACCCCTCCACAATCAGGTTCCTGCTGCGTCGATCCGGTGCTCTAATGCTTGTATACCTCCTTGTACACGTTGTACACTGTGCTTCTGTGCTCCGTGTCTCCTAGCAATAACTCTGATTCTGGAAGTTTGGAAAGAAGTCTATCAGGTTTTCGGCATTGCCTGTTTATGTAAGTGGCTATTTATCTTAGGTAGTCGAATAGATTTTGTTGTAAAAATAGGAAAAAATCAATTGCTTTTACAGACTTTTAATTGTTAAACTAAATTTATTAGTGACGACGGACCGAAATGGATGGGTAGATCTGTTACGAGGAGGCGACGAAAGCGGCGCTCTTTTTTCGGCATTTTCCTTAGGTATCTTTTTTATTCTGCGCTCTTCTTTTTCGTTGCCGTATTTTGTATTCTATTGTACTTTTCGAACAGCCTTCCAAATCTGCAACATCTTAAAACCGAAATTCGGAATCCAGCCGTCACCATTCAAACATATGATGGGAAAATAATCGGCTCATATGGCGACCTGTACGAAGACGTAGTTAGTATATCAGATTTACCAAAGCATGTCACCGCTGCTTTTATGTCCGTCGAAGATAAACGATTTTTTCAACATTTCGGAATCGATTTTATAGGATTTGTAAGAGCGGCATATAGAAATTATGTATCCGGTAAAGTCGTTCAGGGTGGATCTACGATCACTCAACAGCTCGCGAAAAATATTTTGATAGGAGAAGGCGTCGTTACTCACTACGATCGATCGATTTCGCGTAAGATAAAGGAGCTACTATTGGCGATATGGCTCGAATATAAGTTTACAAAAGCTGATATTTTAATGATGTACTTAAATCGCGTCTACTTCGGAGCCGGAACTTACGGTATCGATGCTGCCTCGAGAAAATATTTTGGTAAATCAGCAAAATTTCTAAGTATTTTTGAATCTGCGATTTTGGCAGGCCTTTTGAAGGCTCCATCCAAATATAGCCCATCTAATCATCCGAATTATGCGTACGAACGTGCTATGATCGTTCTCAGAGCGATGGAAGAACAGGGATTCATCAAGAGTTCAGAAAAAATCGAAAAACAGCAGGCTAAGGCAGCCTTTGAATATGATAACAAATCGAAAAAAGGATATATGTATTTTTGCGATTACGTTTATGAGCAGGCTAAAAAAATTTTAGGAGATATCGAGGATGACATCGTAATCGTTACTACTTTTAACGAAGATATTCAAAAGGCAGCCGACGAGGCCATCGAATTTTATTTGCGGACAGAGAGGGAAAATTATAAATTTGATCAGGCGGCATTTATATGTATGAACCGAGATGGAGCTATTCTAGCCATTATCGGAGGCGCTTCCTATTCGATGACTCAGTTTAATCGAGCTACCCAGGCCGTTCGTATGCCCGGTTCCGCCTTTAAGATTTTTGTGTATGGAGCGGCGCTCGAATACGGATATCAACTCCACGATATGATTTCTGATACTCCGGTTTCCGTTTCTGGCTGGAGTCCTTCCAATTTTAAATGGAAATCACGTGGCCAAATTTCCGTTCTTACTGGTTTTACCCATTCCGTGAATTCGGTTAGCGTGAGGCTCGCTCAAGCTATCGGATTACCAAGGATTGCCAGTTTCGCGAAAAAATTCGGAATTTATGATGTCTCAACACACGACCTAAGCGTTGCCCTCGGAACGACCCCAGTAACCCTCAAGGATTTAACGGCCGCATACGCATCTTTTATAGATGGAATGCCGATCTGGCCCTATTGTATAACTGAAATTCGAACAAAAGGTGGAAAGATTCTATTTCAGAGGCAAAAGGAAAAAGTGAATCCCATTTTGGATAGAGAGCTTCTTCATAATTGCAGACTTTTGCTACACTCAGTCGTGCAGAATGGAACCGGGCGTGCAGCGAATGTTAATGGTGAGATCTTCGGGAAAACTGGAACTCACGAGGATTCTGATGCTTGGTTCCTTGGATATTATGACCCGAAGAAGAATCCAGATGCTGGATTCGCTTTTGGCGTGTGGATAGGAACTGACGTCAATCATATCAGAATGGCTCCTAATTCTACCGGTGGAAGAATCCCAACCAGAATCATTGCCCGTTTTATCACAAATTTCTTAAATCCACCTCATGTAGATAAGGAAACCATCGTTCATGATATTTACTCTGAAACGGAAGAACAACCGACGTCTCCGCAGTGCCTCGGGAAACTCTTGAGGGATATATAATTATGAAACGTCCAGATTGGCTCAAAGTTAAGATTCATGATGGGCCCAAATTTATAGAGACTCTTCGCGTCATCAAAGAGAATGCTGTAAGGACCGTTTGCGATGATGCCTCGTGTCCCAATTTGAGCACGTGCTGGGCCAATAAGGTAGCGACCTTTTTAATTATGGGGGAGTTTTGTACACGGAACTGTGGTTTTTGTAATGTCAAAAACGGAAGGCCGTTGCCTCTCGACAGGGACGAACCCGAAAGGATCGCGCAGGCAGTACGAGACCTCGATCTAAGATACGTCGTCCTAACCTCAGTAACACGGGATGATCTTCCTGATGGAGGAGCTCAGCATTTTAGCGATGTCATTGGAGCCATTCACAAGCTGGATCCTGAGGTAAAGGTTGAAGTTCTGACTCCAGATTTTCGATCATGTATGGATAGCGCGATCGCAACCGTTTTAGCAGCAAAACCGGTCGTTTTTGCTCATAATTTGGAAATCGTAAGGAAATTCCACCATATCATTAAGCGAAAGCCATCTAGTTATGAAATCTCAATGGATTTTCTAAAAAAACTATGTGGCAAGGTCACGACGAAAACCGGGATTATGGTCGGGATTGGCGAGTCACGACGAGATGTGTTGGATTGTATAGATGATATCGCCAATATCGGCGTCGAAATTATGACAATTGGGCAGTATCTAGCGCCTTCCCGGGAACACCCTCACGTTGCCCGATATGTTTCTCCAGATGAATTCGATGAATACAAAGATTATGGAGAGCGAAGAGGAATTAAGCTCGTATGTTCCGGGCCTCTAATCCGATCCTCCTATATGGCACGAGAATCATTTCATTTGGTATGCAATCTGAAATAATTTTGAACATTTTGATAGTTATAGCTGGGATAATTCTCTGTATACAAGATTTAATGAGGCAGTTGGTAAGTCTATCGACTCTACTCATTTTTGCGTTTAGTTGTTGTTCAAAATTTTTCTTTGGTCATATTCCTTGTTATGGGCCGCTCATGATAATGGTTATCATCGGTATCATATCCCATTTTACGCAAAAACGGATGGCATTTGGATTTGCTGATTATGTTGTCACTTTCGCAGTATCGTTTATCGTTTCCTTTGAAAATTGGTATATATTTTTAATACTCTGTGGTGGATTCGGAATGTTAACTGGCTTCGTTAGAAAGTCTCACAGGACAGAGCATATTCCATTTATTCCGGCAATTTTATTATCTACCTTACTCACGACTCTCATTTTTGGTTAATGAAAAGGATACATTAAACTATCATCGAAACCTTATTGATATAGAAAGGTACTTCTTTTAATATCTCTCATATCATACCGATTCGGTGATTTCATGAATTTAGAGGTTCTATTCCTGAGCATTATTCAGGGAATATCAGAGATTCTTCCGATTAGTTCGTCTGTCAATTTATACTTCTTTTCTAAATTATTGAATATTTCTGCATTTTCTTTTGGAATGAAGGTAGCCCTTCATGTTGGCAGCTTTATGGCCTTCATAATTTATTTTAGAAGAGATATTAGCTCTATTTTTAGTGCTATGTTTATTCGTAAGAATAAATTATCCGATACATACTTTTGGGCATTAATCATTGGAACTGTTCCAGTCGTCGTCCTCGGATTCTTGGCTATCGATTTTATCAAGGAATTTGACTCTAAAGTAGTAGCAGGAGGAGCCTGTGCCTTTTTCGGGTGTCTCCTGTTAATCTGTGATAAACTATCTATTACGAGGGCGCGATATGGAGATAAATCTCGAGTTTCTATTTACAAATCGTTTATTATCGGGTGCTTTCAGGCAGTTTCCGTTTTCCCAGGAGTCAGTAGGCTCGGGATCTGTATTACGGCATCTAGGATTTTGCATATCGAACGAAAAAGAGCTATCGCATTCTCAATGCTTCTGGCTATACCAAGTATTTGTGGTTCTATGGTCATTGGGATCATGGATTGCTATAAGCACAGTGACTTTTCGGTCTTTTCCATAGATGCATTGGCTGGGGTCTTATTGACGATGCTGATTGGGCTCGTAGCTATATTTCCTTGTGTGAAATATATGGAAAAAACCGGGTTTATATATATTGTATTTTATAGAATACTGATCGGGATTATAATGATTTTAATGTGACTTTGTGAACATCATTATTCCTATTAGTGAAGATAAACACATCGGTAAAAGGATCGATGCTACGATCGCCGCATTATCAAGCGATTTATCGAGGACTCAATTCCAGAAGTATCTTAAGCAGGGAGCGGTACGATTAGATGGGAAGGTTATTATCGATCCAGCCCTTAAGATATCGGGTCCCTGTTCAATTGAAATTACAATTTCTCATGCTTCTCCTGAATATTCCATCGAGCCTGAAAATATTCCTCTTGATATAGTCTTCGAGGATGAGTATATCATCGTCATTAATAAGGCGGCCGGGATGGTATGTCACCCCGCCCCAGGGCATAGATCAGGAACTCTCGTTAATGCACTCGTTAACAAAATGAGAGATAGATTGCCGAAGACTGGAGAGAAAATGAGGCCAGGAATTGTCCATCGATTGGATAAGGATACTTCAGGACTGATGTTGGTTGCTAAAACAGACAAAGCTCATATTGAATTTGCAAAATTATTTGCCGAAGGGAAAGGAAGCTTGATTCACCGAAAGTATGTCTGTTTCGTCTTCGGTACTCCAATCCTCAAGAGTGGACGAATTGAAACATATATTAAAAGGCATCCTAAATTAAGACAGCAGTATATGGCCTGTTACGATTCTGGCAAACTCTCAGTTACACTTTATTCTGCTGAAAAATCTATCTATTTTACTAGTACGAAATCCATCACAAAGATAAATTGCGAATTACTTACCGGTAGAACGCACCAGATCCGAGTTCATATGCAGCATAACGTAACTCCAATAATCGGCGACGTAACGTATGGACCAAGGAAAGTGGATACCACCACTTATCCGGAACAAATTTCATCCTTCCCTCGCCATGCATTACATTCGTCCGAATTATCATTTCGGCATCCAATCACAAACGAAAACCTAACATTTATAGTAGGATTACCAGACGATCTGGCAATCCTAGAATCAATCGTAGTATCCAAAAGATTTAAAACCTAATGAACGACTAATCAATTTAGCCCAGTGAAGGATGTAAGCGAAAAAGTATGGCTATCAATACATATGCTCTCATCAGGGTGTTGTGTACTTGGGACCCCTAACACTTCAGGCTCGAATATGCTCTTGGGATTGCGCTTGAATCTTCTTGCTTTATCAATATCATCTCTTTGGTACCGGAAACTAGGTATGCCAATATCAGTCTTTTGCAGAAATCTCACGAGCCTAAAAACCGGTAGATTGGATAGCATTTCCCCATATTTTGCAATCGGTTTGGTGTTGATCCAAACCAAAGTGGTAGGGAGAAGCAGATAACTAAATCTCGTTCTAAACTGATGCCATTTGTCATCGAGAAATCTTAGGATGCTACTGAATTCCACTACCTCATTATGTAACATTATGGTATCTATCTCATCAAAAGCTCTTTGAAAAGGAGGGACCCCACTTTCCCATGTTACATGGCTCTCCAGGTGCTCAGCTAAATCTAAAAACACTTTTCCGAGCCTTCGATACACATGGGCACTGCCTTGATCTTGTGCTCCACTTGCCACACTACAAACGATATTCAGCTCCGATCTTCCATTTTTTTGCCAGTTTTCTAAGCGACATCTCACATCATCTACACTTAACGGTGATAAAGGTAAACCTCCAACTAACATCCTCAAATGATTAAGAGTCCCGGCAACATCAACCATTCCATCCATTTTGAGATACCTATTGCCTGATACCAGTGCGCTAAACGCAACTATAGATTGAACATCGTGGACTGTTAGTTCTTGAGGAGGAAATAAACAAAGGTAATAATTCGAAAACACTATGTAATTATATAAAAGAAAACTTTTACTTAATCTAATTAATTCATTACAATTAGGTCCTAATGCCCTTCTACGCAATTCCTCCAAATTTCGATAAGTTTCCAGAAAAGCTTGATTGCCCTGGGTACAATCCACAGGCACTAGGAACTTGTCCGCTAAACCTCTAAATACATGCCCCACTTGTGGAAACTCTGCGTCCGGAAACTCTGCGCTAGAATAAGCAGACGTAATTACCGAAAACGCCACTACTGCGCTCTTCAAAACTCTACAAACTATGTTCACTTCATACCTCACTTAGTGTTCTTCCCCAAACTATGATAGTTTAGAACAATTAAATCAGGAATGAAACATTTTAATAAAATATTATGAAGCTTTTAGTCTAAAACTCAATCTAAATCTTTGAAGATTCAGTTAATGAAACTAAATGTATCAATTTTAACGATTATTTTTATAAAAGCTAAATCGAAAATTATCCACTGGAAATAATCATAATGCGAGCTAAACAAGCCAGGCAGTGACCTACTTTCCCTCTCGCTTAAGCGGAAGTATCATCGGCGCTGGATGGTTTCACTGTCGAGTTCGGGATGGGATCGCGTGGGGCACATCCGCAATAACTGCCTAGCCAGTTTAGCTCGCATTAAAAATTTCATTTATCATATGAAAACCTTGTAACTCTTTGTAAGAATTCCAGAATCGACACATCATCAAGGCACCTAAAATATACACCTCGGGAGATCCGCTGGCCCTTAATGCGAATTGCTTATCATCCAAATAAGAGCTGGAACAGATTTGGATACTTACTATTCAAATAGGCGGCCCAATCTAATTTTGGAGGCAAAATCTCATAATCTTTCTCTATTACCGCATTCTCTATATATCTCTCGTAATTTTCCTGTGATTGCAAGAAGATTCCTTGCCTGCATTCGCGTGTCAGAAAGTACTCTATTGCTCGAAGGCTCCAATTCAGCTTTTGCTCTGAGAGGCTTAATACCGCTTTAGGGGAAAACCTTGAAAATGGAATCCATGTCCTAGGGAGCGAAAACAATATAGGTAAAGGACTTACTCCGTACGGAGCCACTGTAAAGAAGTCTGATTCATTTAACCAAGTACTTATGCTTTGGACATCTAGTGGGTCATAATTCTGGGAAACAAATGCATTGGTCAATTTTTTAAGTTTATTCTCCAATTCATCTGATCTCTGATTTCGAAGACATACATTAATTACTCCTCTGATCAAATGTGATAAGTCTGTAAAGAGATAAGCGTATCCAGAGTACTGATGATTCGACCAAAAGGAAGTAAAATGCAGGAAGAGGATTTCCGTTATGTTAGATAAACTAGCTAGTATATCCCTTCCAATCTGATCTCCCAGAACAAATGGGGCATTTTCCAATTTTTGAAGACGGTGATAGAATCTCCCAAATTCTTGTACCCCCTCATTGAAATTTACATGCCTTTGAAAAAATTGCTCCAAGAACTCACTGTAATTTACTACTCTGTGTACTAAATCTACAGTACTGCGTATTGGAGACTCGGTCTCATAAGGATTTGCAACCTCTAGGGGAACAGGAGCCTGAGGTAATTGCTCTTGGAATGTAATAGGTGCGCCCTGGGATACTGCAATCGCCTTTAAGACCCAATCTTCCTGACCCCGCCCATCTGAACCAGAGTGAACAGCGGTTGCTTCCCAACACAATGCTACTGATAGTAATAGTACTCTTATTATTTTACTGTATGCTTTCATCATATGACTCCTTTACTAAAATGCTGTCTACTGAACATAACCATCAATGTGAACTATCAAATGTAGCGATAATCTCCATTCCATTTCATTTGATTACCACGTTATTTAATCTTCCTCTTTATCTAAAATTACTTGCTGACAGTAGGCCCGGGTCGTTTTTTCTTCCTCTAGAGGAAGAATAGATGCCACTCCACGGTGTTGTAAAA